>CASFWS010000001.1:0-2618 GCA_949298295.1 uncultured Bacillota bacterium
CACGCACCGGGAGAGAGGAAAGAGAAGGATAAGGCCCTAGAATGGGGCCATGGACAAGGAAAGCCGCTACATAGCCTATGCCAAGGAGCGCTTCGCCCGCTTGAAGGGCAAAGGGATCATCCTCACCGGGGCGACCGGGGGAATCGGTAGGGCAGCCGCCCGCCTCCTCGCCGCCCTTGGCTGCCACCTCCTTTTCCTCGTGCGGAATATCAAGGCCGGGGAGGCCCTCACCAAAGAACTCGAGGAAGAATTCGGGGTCGAGGCCAAGGCCTTCCCTTACGACGCTTTGGACAATAGAGCCGTGGAAAGCGTCCTCTCCTTCTTGGCCGAGGAGCCGCCCTACGATTACTTCTTGAGCATTGCCGGCATCTACCACCAGCCTACCAAGGAGATCGACGGAATCGAGCAGACCTTCCGGGTCAACTGCCTCGCCCCCTTGAAGCTCCTGAAGGGGCTTGCGGCCGCTTATCCCCATATGGAAGCCGTCCAGACCCTGAGCCTCGTTTGCCGATATAAGCCGCGCTACCGGGGGAAGGACCTTTCCGACGTCGATTCCTTCCAAAAATACCTAGCCTCCGTCTCTTCTAGGAACGCCCGCTACGCCCTAAGCAAACGCTTTCTCATGCAAGCCCTCATTGTCGAAAGGAGGAAGGGACTCAAGGTCGCCCTCGCCCATCCTGGGGTCGCCTACACCAATCTCTTCGACCCGAAGAACAAGGCCTACCCCCGGGCTTTCTACCGGGTGGCCCCGCCCCTTATCAAGGCGATTTTCATGCCGGCTGAGAAGGCGTCCCTCTCTATCCTAGAAGCCGCGGGCAAGGGGAGCGAAGAAGGGAAGATCGTCGGCCCCCGGGGCCTCTTCCATGCCTGGGGCTTTCCGAAGGAATGCCCTTATCCGCCCTCCATCCACGAAGACGAGGAGCGGATAGCCGCTCTCCTCGAAGAGCTATCAACGCAATGAAGAAGGCTCTCTTCCTCTATTGGACCGGAACCGGGCACACCCGGCATCTAGTCACGGAAGCCGCTGCCCGGCTCGAGCAAGAGGGGCTCTATTCCCCGACTCTTTTCGAAGTGAAGGGGGATTCCCTTCCCGTGAGTCTCCTGCCCTACGACCTCGTCGTCTTTTCCTACCCGGTCTATGCCTTCAACCTGCCCGGCCACTATGCGAAGTTCCTCAAGCAGCTGAACTTCAAGGAAGGAAACTCCTTCCTCATCCTCAAGCAAAGCGGGGAGCCGATTGCCCTCAACAACGCTTCCTCCTATCCCCTGATCGCCTCGATCAAGCGGAGCGGACGGCCTTTCCTTGGCGAATACCATTTCCTTTACCCCTACAACATCCACTTCCGCTATCCCGACGATTTCGTCAAGGAAATCCTCAATTACGATGACCTTTTGCTGGATATTTTGGTAGATAATCTTCAAAAAGGAACCGTCCGCCGCTTCCCTTACAACCCCCTTTGGCACTTCATCTCCTTCCTTTTCCGGATCCAGCGCCTCGGCGCCAGGATCAATAGCCGCTTCTATGCCATCGATCCGTCCAAGTGCGTCCTTTGCCGAAAATGCATCGCCGGCTGCCCGATGGGTAACATTGCCCTGAAAGATGGGAAGGTCCTTTTCGGAAGAAAATGCGAAATGTGCATGCGTTGCTCCTTCCTTTGCCCGAAGGACGCCATCGGCATCGGCCTTCTCAAAGGTTGGAAGGTCAACGGTGCCTACGACCTGGCCGCCATCGGGAAAGACACATCCCTCCAAGGCCAATACTCCTTCGCCTTCCATAAGGGCTTCTACAGCTGGTTCAACAAGGTGGTCCAGAACGTGCGGGACGAGCACGCTGCCCGCTTCGGGAAATACGTTTGAAAAAGGACCGCAAGGCTCTGGCTCCGCAGAGTTTTTGTCGCTAAAAGAAGGAGGACTATACCCCCTTTCGAAAGCAAGGCAAAATGACTGCCATCTTCGTTCCTAAAACCAAAGGCCCTTCTTCATAGAGCCGATATCGGGATGGCATACACGCCATCCGTCAGCGGATAGACGGCATCCGTATTGCAGACAACGGCACCCGGGCCGATTCGATATCGCGATCCATTTAGTTTTCGGAAGCCTTTAACGGTTTTGGAATCGAATCTCATTCCGGTCTTGATTTCCATAGGATAAAGCGTTCCGTCTTTCAGCAAGATGAGGTCGATTTCGTTTTGCTCCTTGTCGCGATAATAGAAAAAGCTGGCATTGACTCCGTTGTTCTTGAACGACTTAATGATTTCATTCACCACGTAGGTCTCAACGAAGCTTCCGGCGAAATAACTGGCGCTCAGCGTCTCCGGAGAATCGATGCGCGCCAAATGACAAGCCAATCCGGTATCCGAAAAGTACAGTTTGGGGCGTTTTCTCATTCTCTTGACGACGGAGGATTCGTTATAAGGGTGCATCAAGGTAATCACATGTCCGGCTTCCAATACGCTCACCCAATTCGCGATAGTCTTTTCGTCCACTTCGACAGCCCTTGCTATCGTATCGTATACGAGTTCCTGTCCCGTCAAGGAGGCAATGACCTCCAAAAAGCGCCTGAAGGCCGAAACGTATCCGACTTTCAGAAGCTGGGAAATCACATCCGGTGCCGCTGC
>CASFWS010000001.1:2626-31104 GCA_949298295.1 uncultured Bacillota bacterium
TGACGTAAGATTCATAAAAATCATGCCGGGACAATTTCGGATTGTCGTAAAGCTCAGGAAAACTCCCGCGCACTATGTGCTTGAACAAGTCCTGTGCCGTCCAAGGGCATTGTTTCGCGCGCTCCTGCAGCAAGGAAAGGTTCTCGGGCAAGAAAGGAAGTTCAGGACGCTCGAGAATCTCGCTCCTGCTAAGCGGGGACATCTCAATGATGGATACGCGCCCAGCCATGGATTCCGTTATCCCACCCATCATCGAATAGCTCTGCGAGCCGGTAAGGATGTACATCCCATAATTTCTAACGCTTCTAAGCTTCGCTGCGTCCACCGAATTCTCAAGTGCTCGGAATAGATTCGGAGCATTCTGCACTTCGTCAACAATCAAAGGATAGGGATGAAGTTGCAAAAATAACTCTGGGTCGCGCTGGGCAGATAGCATGTCTGCAGTATTGTCAATCGAAACATAGGCGAACCCATTTCCCCGAAAAGCGGCAGCCAGCGTGGTTTTTCCAACTTGGCGTGCTCCGGTAATCATAGTAACCGGCCTTGACTCGACGCTATTTCGGACTCTTTCCTCGATGGTTCTTTTGATCATTTGCTTCTCCACTGCTGAAATCTTGACATAGCCATTTCCGGATTTCAATTCCGCTTTTGTCTATTTCTAGTCAAAGAAAGGACGGCATTCCCTCGAAACTGCAACCAGTGATTTCAAAGAGGGAGTAACCAGAATCTTGTGTAAATGACGACGGAGGAGTCATTTCCCCCTCAGACCCCTAGGGGTCTCGCCGGACTGCAAGAAAAGCAGGGTTCCCGTAAGATTTGCTTTGCCCACAATCGAAAGGAGCCCTGCATGGGAGATTTTAACGGAAAGCCTCGAGTCGGCGATGAGGAAGGCGGCCGCCCTCGCGACCAAGGAGGCCATCGAGTCCTTGCCCGAAACGGAGGTCGCCTCGATGCTCGGATACGCTAGATACGAGGCTGCCGGGAGGAATTCGGGCGACTCGAGGAACGGCACGTACCAAAGGACGATCCAGACGTCGCTCGGCCCGATATCCGTGGAGGTGCCGAGGGACAGGAACGGCGAATACAAGCCCATCGCCATCCCGAGGTACCAACGGAGGACCGACCTGATAACCTCGACGGTGCTCAAGCTCTATTCATCCGGGATGACCGACGAGGAAATGAGGCTCGCCATATCGTCGATATACGAGGCCAACTGCTCCAAATCGACCCTCTCGGCGATCACCGACGCCGTCATCGAGGACGTCAGGGGCTTCTCGAAAAGGGCCCTCCCCAGGCGGCTCTTCGCCATCTTCCTCGACTCCACGTACGTGCCGCTAAGGCGCGGCACCGTCGCGAAGGAGGCCGTAAACATCGCGCTCGGCGTAACCGATGCCGGCGAGCCCATCGTGGTCGGCTATTCGATAACGCCGCAGGAATCGGCCGAGGCCTACGGCGAGCTGCTCGCCGACTTCAGGTCGAGGGGGCTCTCCGAGATCGAGGTGGCCGCGGCCGATGGGCTTCCCGGAATCGACGATGCCCTGTCCTCGGCCTATCCGAAGGCGAAAAGGCAGAGGTGCTTCGTCCATCTTCTCCGGAACGTCTGCTCCAAGGTCAGGCCGTCGCGCCGATCCGGGGCGGCCGACGGCTTCATGTCCATGGCCAAGCAGGACTGCGCGGAGTCCGGGAAGAAAGCCTTGGGGGATTTCGTCGCCAAATGGAAGGGGGAATACCCGAAGCTCGGGCTCTGGTCCGAGAAGGCCGAGAACACGCTGACGTTCTACGAGTTCCCAGAGGGCCTCAGGGGTCTCATATACACGAACAATCGGATAGAGTCATTCAACAAGCAGATAAAGAGAACGCTCAAGAAGCAGATCCAGTTCGTCACGGAGGAGGCTTTGGAAAAGAGGCTGGTCTCCATGTTCCTCCATTACAACGAGGGGATCGGAAAGAGGAAGGCCAGATGCTGGAGGGAAATCGTTGCCTACTATGAATCAAAATAGCTAAAATTCGGACGTCTTACCGGAACCGTTTACACAAGATTCCGCACACTCTCAACAGGAGGATCAAGTCGAAAGCAAAATGGATGCCCCCGGCCAAATGCCGGGCGGCATCCACGTTGGCGAGATGAGAGAAGCCTAGGGATAATAGTGTCCAGGATTCGGGGCACGCATCAGAATAGGCACCGGCCGTGCTGAATAAACCGACGACTAGTTCAGGCCACCGATAGTGAGCCATCAGCCAAGATGGCGAGGTCCCACGTCGCCGCCTTGAAGCCACGGAAAGCACTATCTCCTAATGCCTCCATACCAGCAAAGTCAGGCTGGAGAAATTATTTGGTACGATTAGCCGAATTTGCATATTAGCTTTCCCGTCCTTATTTTGGCTCGATTGTCCTAGCTTCGAAGGGAAAGCGCCAGTTCTAATCTTTAACAAAATCAAAACCTTTTTGCTTCCTACCAGAACGGCAAAATAAAGAGTCAATATTATTTTTGTGACAAAAGTTTACAGGCGCCATCGAGATACAAAACTCTAATTGATTAGTTGATATAGTAGGCGACAAGGAATATCGCAACTATCAAAGCTATGATGACAGTGGGGAAGGCGATAACAAATATAAGTTTTCCTTGTTTCTTTAAAATCGAATCAGGCCAAAGCAGGCCGAACATTCCGAAAATGAGGAAAATCGCGAGTAAAAAAGTCAAATTAACAAGAAGCGTACTTTTAAGCGAGTAATCATTTAATATCGATAGATTGGCAACAATTAATCCAATGACAGCAACAAATAATGAGCAGAAAGAAATAATCTGAGGGAGAAGCTTCCTTGTGTCCTGCTCCAGCATCCTAAAACTTGTGTCTTCTTCTTTCTGCCAATCGGTCAAACTCTTTTGGAGCGCTGAAAATTCGTTTTTGTAAGAAAGATAAAACCTTGCCAACACGCTCGCCAATTGTCCGTTTAAGAAACTAGATACTGCGTAAAACTGTAAGTAGTCGTTCGAAAAGTCTGACCTCTCGTCGTTGCTGAACTCTACGTTTTTCATGTATTTCGAATAGAATGTGAGGCCTTCTTTGGTTAAAGAGGACACTTGATCATAAATTGCCGACGCCTTCTCTATGTCTATGTCTTTCGGAATTGAAATATCATTAATTTTTTTAACAAAAGATTTGCTCTTCTTTTTCAGGTTTTCAACAGTTAAAGACATACCGCTTGATTTTCGCTACTTTTTTTTCGGCATCGCGAAAATGAAAGATACTTGCGGCTTGATAGACTTCTTGCCTGCCTTTTTTGTAACTACTGAAATTTTGGGAGCGTTGTTACGATTCGCAAAAACGCTCTTGGTTAGAGCTCGTGCCATTTGAATTTCGTTGTAATTTTCTGCTGGCATAATAGAACACCTCCTTCCGCGATGATTATATATCACTTCGAGGTGGTATAGTGCGGCTATAGGGTTCGGTATTATATTCTTGAAGTCATATTCTTGTGCTGGATATAGCGTCGTTCCAAAAACATTTGTGCACGAGCGGAAAAGGACTAGAACGATATGATTATTTATAGTTTCCACTTATGGTTGAGATTTTTCGGCTTATCGAGATATCATTATCAGCAACTCAGTTGAAGACGAACGGAAGAAACAATTCCAGTTCTATGGGCATAAGCACCTTTAACTTTGCTTTGATGTTAGGTATGAAGCTCATCGCAACCTGAGCTTAAGTTTTGGCCGCGTCCCGAGCGAACGCCTTTCCGTTTGGACGACCTCGCCAAAGTTTGAGTTACGAGGCCCCCAAGTCCATAATCAGGGTGTTGCAAAGGGGCGCCCCTAACGAGTTGCTCGGGCCCGTCGCAACGGGGCCGTTCGCGGGGGCTTGTGTTCCTTGCTCGGGCCAGCCGGGGTTAGGCTATCGGTAGTAGCCTAACCTTTTTCTCTGGGACCCGGCGGATCCAGGGTCTTGCCGGGGAATTCCTTGCCAAACTTTCTCCCGGCGATGCCGTATGGGGCCTGGCCCCCTGCTCTGCCTGACGTAGGAGTCGATGTCTACGGAACGTCTCGCCGGCTACCTCCTGCGTCAGCCGGACGAGGCCGGGGCGGCGTATCTTTTCTGCCTCTTGATGGCAATTCCCTTTCGGGACGATGAGCAAAGAAGGCAAGGCCATGTCCAAAACCCCTTGGAGCTTTGGGGCGGCCAAAGCGTTGCGTTTGCTTCGCTAACTAACGTTATGTCCTTCCCAACAGGTCTTCACACTTTGATGTGCTAAATTAGACGATATGCAGAATTTATTTATTATAGGTAATGGCTTCGATTTACAGCATGGGATGCCGACCAAAATGTCCGACTTCAAAGCATATATTGAATCTGTGTATTGCAAGGATGACACTTCAATCGTTCCCTTGAGCACGGAAATGCTTCCGGACGGAGCTATCGTCGCCTCAAACGAGTCTCTTGCTAGATTGATTTATAACCTCGTTGAATACGCCGCTTGTCTTTGCGGAGATTCCGAATGGAGTAATTTCGAAAACTATCTTGCCTGTATCGAATGGGAACAATACTTTTCTGAAGTTGCTCTAACAGTCGAAGAATGTATCGAAATGGATGATAACCCGTTTTTAGGAACCTCTCTAAATGAGGAGTATGCTGGGGAATTGGTGGAAGGATTGGGGTCTGTCCCGAAGCTATTTGGAGAATGGGTCGAAGATGCTGAGAACAGTTCTAATCCCGAGCCAATCCAAGACTACTCCTCGCTGTTTTCCGAAAAGGACTCCGCATTCGTAACATTCAATTACACCTGTACCCTCGAATTCACATATGCGATTCCAGAAGATAAAATCTGCCACCTTCACGGCATATGTCATTACGGAGACATCATTGTTGGCCATGGAAGAAATGAGTATCAAGGCAACGACCCGGAATTCGAGTTTCTCGGCATATTTGATGCATGTAGGCAAGCGTTTGAACGATTGAAGAAAAACGGCAATCAAGTGCTTGAGGAGCATTACAATTTTCTAAAAAAGGCAACTCAAAACTGTAAAAATGTCTTCATTTGCGGCCACGGCCTTGGCCCAAGCGACGATTATTTTTATAGGTTTCTACAAACTGAATTAGCAGATGATGTGAACATCATCGTTTTCGATTATAAAGGGGATAGTGCAGATAAAATAAAGAAGTTGAGAGACGACTTCGATTTCAAAAACGTCGTTGCTATGCCGTTGCCCGGTTCTCGCTCCACTTAGATTCTGGCAGTCTTTCGTATTGTTTAAGATAGGGATGATGCGAGCTGAAGTACTTCAAATTTTAGCAACAACCTTTAGATTTCCTTTTGGTTTAATAGTTTCCGGCCTAAATCAATCTAAACCCATGCCTCGGAATTATCTTGATTGCTCTGTAAGAATTCATCGAGGATCGTGTCACCTTCCTTCGCGTCTTTGCCGTAAGAAACCTACGGCTCCGTAAAATTTTTACGGACATCCCTCAGTAGCCATCGAATGTTTTCGGGCCAAGTTTTGGAGTTCACCCAGAACCTCCTTCCGAAACAAAAGGAGCCGTCCCCCTCGGACGGCTCCCTGTTTCGCCTCGATTAGGCTAGGTAAGTAGTCGTGTACTCGATGGTGTAGGAAGGGATGTTCACCGGATCGAACTCCGAGAAGGGGATGACTATTTCCTCGTAGACCGTCACGAGGCTTCCGTCCTCCTTCCGCTCGAAGACCTGGTCGTCATAGACGCCTTCTTACGGGCCGGTGCAGTAGCCGAAGGTGAAGTAGACAAGTCCGCTATAGGCGGTGGTGCTCAAGGTGTACGTCCTTCCCTCCTTGAGGGTCATCGGGCTGTCGCGGTAGGAGGTACCGAAGATGCCGTTGTAGAGGCCAGGGAGGAAGGCACCCTCCGTCGGGATTTCGAAATCCTCTTGGATCGTTACCTCGACCGTGAGGTCGATCGGGAGTTGGAACCCGGCGAGGTCGTAGCTCCCCTCGGTCTTACCCGAGGTTCCAAGTTCGATGAGATGGGGGTCTTCAACCAAACGGCCCTCCTCGTCGATTTCGTAGGCTTCAAGCCCCGTCGCATTGTCGAAGTAGAGGAACATGAAGGCCACGCTGGTCCCGGGTTCGAGATAGGTGTGGACCTTATAGACGGTGTCGCTTTCCTTGGTTGGGTAGAGGGAAGAAGCCAAGGAGCCGGTATAGAGGACGAAGGTGGCTCCCTCGCCGAAGAAGGAGAAGTACTCACCGATATTCGCCGGCATGTTGATCGTGTAGTCGAGAAGCTCTTTCTTCTCGAAGGAGGCGATTTCGAGGGCGAAGGATTCTCCGTCTTCCTTGAAGAGGTGGGTGTAGCTCGCCTCGGCTCCTTCTCCGTCGAGGCCGAAGGTTTCGATCACCGTGTCTTCGTAGTAGAGGACATAGTAGGTTTCCTCGGTGTCGAGCCGGCCCGAGAGTTCGGCCTCGTAAGTAAGATCGTCGACCTTATCGAGAACCGGGCTCGTGGCCAGTTGGCCGTTGAAGAGATAGAGGGTCCCTTCCGCCTCGAGGGAGGAAAGGTAGGAGGCGGCCTCCTGGCTCAGGGTGACCGTGGCCGTGGCATTGACCCGGGTAGGATCGTAGTTTCCACCCTCGCTCGAGCGGACCCAAGCATAGGCATCGGGGAAAAGGGAACGCCAATTGGCTTCGTTATGGGAGCCGCCTTCGTTCACCGCGACATAGAGCCTTTCGGCCACCGGGAAGCCGAGGGTATGGAGTTCCATCGCCACGGTGTCGAGATAGGGCTCAAGCGGCTCTTCGGAACCGGCAGCCAGATAGAGGCGGGGCATGCTCTCTTTATCCAATGAAGAGAGGAAGGCGTTCCGGGCCTCGGTCGTGTTGATCTGGAAGGAAGGGGAGAGGGCGAGGATGGCGCCGAAGGTTTCCGGATACTTCATGCCGGCATAGAAGGAGATGAGCCCGCCCATTGATGAGCCCCCGATGATCGTGTTCTCGGCTTCCTTCAAGGTCCGGTAGTTCGCGTCGACGTAGGTCTTGAGGCTGCCCTTGATGAACGATACGTAGGCATCGCCCTTCGCCTCTGGAGTGTCTTCCCACGGCGGAGTGTATTCGTCCATCCGGTCGGCGGTGTTGTCGATCCCGACGACGATGGCCGTCTCGAGGCCGTAAGCCAGCCGCTCCTCCATCGTTTCGTCGATTCCCCATTCACCGGCAAAGGAAGTGGCTTGGTCGAAGAGGTTCTGGCCATCTTGCATGTAGATGACGGGGTAACTTTGGCCGCTCGTCTCATAGTCGCTAGGTGTATAGACGCGGATCGTCCGGGTGCTTCCCTCCCCGAGTTCAGAGGACTCGACTTCGAGAATGTCGAGGTTTCCGACGACGGTCGGCTCCTCGGAGCCATGGGGATCGCGGAAAGTGGCCACGACATCGTTTACTTCCGTCGTTCCGGTCGAAGTGGGAGTCAAGGTGAGGGTGCGGTTATCGATTTCGCTTACCCCGTCGCTGGCCTTCTCGACCCCGAGCCAAATGTCGTCCGGCCCGTAGGTCGGAAGCTGAATCGTCCATTTGTACTCGATTTCGAGAGGCAGGCGCTCCTCGGGGAAGGAAAGGGTCAAGCGGTAGTGGGTATCATCGACCTTCGAGGCGAAGTAATCCTCGTCAGAGGGATCCCAGTTATTGAGGGTCGAGCCAATCGAGATGGACGCATCATCTTCAATGGCTTCGGGAATCTCCACATTGAGGACGAGGGTCTCGGTTTCGCCCTCCACCTCGCTCGAATCGACAGGGCCGGAAGTGCTCGAGCTCTCTCCCTCGTCGATGGATGAACTCGAGCTCGTCCCTTCCTGGGCACAAGATAGGGTAAGGAACAAGCTCGAGCCAATGATAAGGAAAGCGACTTTCTTCATACGCTAATGCCGGGGGTCGATTCCCCGCCTCCTTTGCTATTGATGGCCCGGACGCAAGGTTCCGTCAAACCTCTGGTTAATGGAGTATTAGCAGTTTGGCAACTTTGGCAACTTTGATAAGATATGTACCAATGAAGAGCAAACTTGGGGAATTGCTTTCCGCCATCGGCCTTCCGCTGACGGAGCTCGCTCGGGAAACCGGGCTTTCGAAATCGTATCTCTCCCGCCTCGCTAGCGAGCGACCCCTCAAGCCCGATACGGCGACTTACCTAGCGATCAAGAAAGCGCTTATCGACTATCATGAGGCGGATTTGCATGTGTTTTTTGCGGCAAAGCACGGCCTAGCCAAAAGTTTGGACGAGTATTTCTTCCCGCCGAGGCACGGGATTGGGTCTTTTCTTGAACCCGAAGGGAAGGACTTCATTGTTTCCCTTTCTGGCTCTTCTCTTTCTTTCTTGCGGGAAGTTCTCTCGGCCCTCTCCCCGTTTCTCCGAAAGGATCTCTCTTCCAAGGTCCGGGTGCTCTTACCGCCTGATTACGGGAAGATTGTCTATTCCCTTTCCGAGGCTTTCTTCTTCCTCTTTCTCGAGGGGCGCCTGTCCTTTTTCGTGAGCGAAAAGGATCCACCTCTTTTCGCCCTCCTCGGCCGGCGTCTCGTTTTGGGAAACGAGCATCGGGGAAAGGAAGTTTTCCATTTCCTCGATATCGATGCCCCGGCCCGTTCTTTCTACGAAAGTTATTTCCTCGTGCCGGGGAAGGCGCTCTACCGCCGGGAACGCGAGTTCATGAAGGCCTACCGGCCCTTCCTTGCCTCCCTTCGGAGGAGCCGTCGCGGGTTCTTCCTCCTTGAGAACCCTTCTTGCCTCTATATGGGCGAAGCGGTCTTTTCTTCCTTTTCCTCCCGGCTGGACGATCAAGTGTCCAGCCTGCTGGAAGCCTCGCGAGAGGCCTTCCGGGGAATGAAGAAAACCCTGGCCATCCGTCTGGAAGGCCTCTCCTACAAGATGAATCGGTCCGATCCTCTCGTTAACCTCCTTTCGGGTTCCGAATGCCCCCTCAAGGAAAGCGAGTACCGGGCCTATCTTTCCGGGCTTGCTTCCCTCTCGGGCCGTTCATGCTCCCTTTTCCGGCTCCGGAACACCATCTTCTCTTCGATCGTCGTCCTCGATGACTTGGCCGTAATCTTTCCCCGGCGTTACGCCATCAAAGAAACGCCGGTTCTCTTCGACGATCCCTCGGTCGTCAAAGCCTTTCAGGACAATTGCCGGAAGGAAATTCGACTCGAGCGCCTTAAGAAGGAAGACCTCCAATCCGCCATTTCCTCCGTCTAATTCATGGACAAACTTCCGCAAAATGGATGCATAAACTTCCGTAAAAACGATGAACATTCTTCCGCAAATCATCAAACAATCCCGATATTATCGAGCGAAATCGCTGTCTAAAACGATCGTCAAAATCTATATTCGATGGGATTGAAAGTAGCGATTTGGCAACATTTCGCCGATTGCCTGCATTGGACCAAGAGGTACTCGCGTTGCTTTTCGCAAGATTGATATCGAGCGCTTTGGCATTCCGGCTGCTTGAATGGCTGTTGGACTGCCGAATTTCAATGTCCTTCCTCCTTTTTGCCAAAGGGACCGACCGTATAAACTTCCGCTGTTCATTTAGACTTTTATCCGCATGCGGGAAGTTTTGGCAAATCCATCAAGGTCATCGCTTTTGGGCAGTTCGCCTTTTCTCTCTTATTTTGATAATTGGCGTTGGTTCAAGTGGATGCACGGCAAACGCAATTTGAAAGCCAATTTCCGACAAGCCAAAAATTGAATTTGTCTGAAATAGCTTCTCAATCCCGATGGTAGACATCGCGGGTGAAGACTTTATCGATGACCCCATCGAGGGAACTTCCGATCCGATTCGCAACAATGAGGTCGGCCTTCGCCTTGAAGGCTTCGAGGTCGTTGACCAAGGCGTTCCCTTCATAGGACTCCCCTTGGAGAGAAGGCTCGTAGATTATGGCTTTCCCGCCTTTCGCGTTGAGACCCCTGAGAAGATCGACCGTCGAGGAAGAACGGAGGCCGTCGCTTCCTTCCTTGCTGCTTAGACGGTAGAAGCCGATCGTCTTCCCCGGGTTTTCGGCCCGATAGGCCAAGAGGCGGGAAAGAAGACTCTCCTTACGGGCCTCGTTGGCAAGATCGATCGTCGGGATGAGGAGGGCTCTCTCCTTCGTGAGGGTTTTCCCAAGTTCCTTGGTGTCTTTGCTCAGGCAGTAGCCGCCGTAACCAAAGGAGGGGTTGTTGTAGCCCTCGCCGATCCGCGGGTCGAGTGAGACGCCATGGATGATGGCCTTGGCCGAGAGCCCGTGGCCCAAGGCATAGCTGTCGAGTTCATTAAAGAAAGCCACGCGCATGGCGAGATAAGCGTTGGAGAAGAGCTTGATGGCTTCAGCCTCCTCGGCCTTCACGAAGGAAAGGTCGACCCGTTTTCCCTTGAGGGGAGAAAGAAGAAGGAAAGCCGCTTCCTCGGCCGCTTTTCGGGCCTCTTCCCTTTCCTTGAGCATCCCGATGACGAGGCGGGACGGGGAGAGGGTATCTTCGAGGGCCTTTCCTTCCCGGAGGAATTCCGGGACGAAGAGGAGGCGGTCGAAAGAAAGCTTCTCCGAAAGCTTCCGGGTGAAGCCGATCGGAAGGGTCGAGCGGATGAGACACCAAGCCGCTGGATTTGTTTCCTTGACCAGCCGGACGACGCTTTCGACCGATGAGCCATCGAGGCCTTTCTTTTTGGGGTCGAAGTCGGTGGGGGTGGCGACGATGACGAAAGAAGCGTTTCCGTACCCCTCTTTCGGGTCGTTGGTTGCCCGGAGGGAGAAACCTCCCTTTTGAAAGGCATCCTCGGTGCTTTGATCATGAATTGGAGAGCGCCCCGAATTAAGGCAGTCGACTTTCCTTTGGTCGATGTCGACGACAAGGACCTCGTTTTCCTTACCGAGGAGAAGAGCGTTGCTAAGCCCGACGTAGCCGGCGCCGGCGACCGTGACTTTCATCTGTTCCGATGGCCTTTCTTCCTTAAGGCGTATCTTAACTTCCTCTCCTCGTTCCATCAATCGGCCCGGGGACAAGAAAAGGGTTCCCGCTTGGGAACCCTCCTTGTTACTTGGAAGAAGTTACTTCACCTTCTTTTCGATCCAGGCCCCGTAGCCGGCATCGAGAAGAGAAGCGTGGTAGCACCACATGTTCAGCTCTTTGGAGAACTTCCGGGTGAAGAATTCCCAATAGCCTTGCTTTTCGTTGGCCGCATAGTTTTTGATGTTGTCGAAGTAGAGGCGGTCGATGATGATTTCCCCGAAGTCGTCCTTGGCGGCCTGGCGGGCCATCTTCGCCGCGTCGAAGAGGGAATCCCCGACATAGGCCAAAGGAGCATCTCCTTCGCCCGTTTTGACAATCAAGCATTCGGACGTCGAAAGGCCGATCCCGATTTCGAAGGTGGCCATCCCTTTCTTGTCGAGGCTCCGCTGGAGCATCTCGTTGAAGGTGTTGACGTAGATGGCGTCCTCAAGGAGGGAGACGAGGTCTTCCTGCCCCGGGGTGTTGTAATAGGCAATCATCTTGTCGCCTTCGATCGTGAGGCGGAGAAGCTTCTTGTTTCCGCGAAGGATGGCGGCGGCTTCTCCATAGAAGGCGCGGACGATGCGCGCGACATCGAGCCTCTCCTCTTCCTTGAAGAGGGGGGCGGCGTTCCTGATGTCGATGACCATGGCGGCCATCCAGCCTTTGACGCCGTTTTCCTTCAAGGCGGCTTCCTTGAGGTCGATGGAGTTGACGGTGGCGATTTTGGTGGTGGAAGACAAGATGGCGTCGACCCTCTTTTTGGAGGCCGCGTAAATCTCCTCGTTGGTCATAGGCACTTCTCCTCTATTTATTTATCCTTATTCTAACGGCAAGTTTTACTTTTCGTTACTATTTCAAGCGAATCGATGATATTTTTCCGTTTTGTTACATGGTAAAGCCGATTGAAAGGTGGCGGAACGGGGGTGGAGGATCCGCCTCTCAATGGCCTCTGACAACCGTCTTGGAACTGTTCAGCCTTGGCTACAGGGCTACCCCTAAAATTGGCATTGGGCGACCGAAAACGGTAACCGTGAATCTGCTTCTTAGGGGGGTGAAGACCAAGCGTCGGAATGGCGGTGGTTTCTTTACGAATCAGCCCCCTGGAGGTGCCTGTTTTTCCCGAACGGAAAAGCCATTACCCCTGCCTCGGTCCTCATATAGAAGCGAGGCCGCACATTTCGGATTTTCGTATTTTTCAGATGATATCGGTTGTTTTTGCGGAATATTTGTGCAAATTCAACGAAATTTTCCCAAAGTCTCAAAATACGGGCATTTTCTATACACTGTTAATCGGTATATCAAGTCAACCTTGAAAATCCAAATCCAAAATCTTTGAGGAAAGCGGGGATTTGCAAAGATATTGGATTTGGAGCTTGGCAATCAGTTTCTTTTGCTTGTAGAGCGCAATCGACAATGCAAGAATTGTGCCAGGCGGATGGCCCCAATAGGCAAGGTGCGCTACTCGTCATGAGAGCGGCAACAGCGGCCTGTTTGATACCATCGTGCCCGAGCATTCAAAGGAGGTTAGCATGAAAAAGCAAACCAAGCTCGAAAAGCGTCGCAAGACCGTACTGGGAGCCGTTCTCGGATTCGGCGCGGTGGCGCTCCTCACCACGGCCACGGCAACCTATATCATTTCCGTTAACAATCCGAGCGGAGACGTGAACGGCAACGTTACCGTCGATACGATCAAGGGCGACTTGGTCGAGTTGAAAATTGGGGATACTGATACGACCGACGATCTCAAAGTGAATCTTGCCGAATCCGGCGAAGCAATTCCCTCTGATAGCTATGCTGTTGGATACGATCCCTCCAGCGGAAATCCGGGTGCTGATCTTGAGATTACCCTCCCTAACATCACTCTTACTTATGGTAGCGATTGGTCCGGAGCTGAAAGTCCTAAGCTTCAATTCTCTTTGGACGAGGCTAAAAACGCTGCGAACCACCTAGATAGTTCTGATGTCAAAGTTCAAAACGTCCGTGAAGGTGAACCCTGGACTTATGTGGATGCTCCCGATGCCGAAACCATTACCGAGAAGCCTGGCATGACTAAGCAGACTAACGGCAAAACCACGACTTGGACGATTACTGGGCTCAAGGTCGAGTTCAAATGGGGATCCTTCTTTGGCCGGATGAGCCCGGCGAACTTCTACAATTCGAAGTTCTACAAGGCCGATGATACCGGAAGCTCCGCCCTTGACGGTGATCCGATAGGCACCCGGAAAGAGCTTACGGTCGACACCGCCGGCCATATTGTCGAAGAAATTAATGCCATGAAGACGGCCTTTGAAGGTGAAGGCGGGGGTCTCGTCCTCACTGTCACGGCCGTCAATGGAGGAGCCGGGGCCTAAACATCGCCTATATCTAAATTAAGGTTATGAAAAACAGCAAACTCAAAGGCAGCAAGAAGATTGCCTACCTCCTTTCCGGGGCCGGGGCCATTGCCCTTACCGGCATCGCCTTTTCCGCCTGGATTATCACCAGGGAGCCCGTGCCGGTCGACGTCAGCCCCATCAGTGTGACTGTCGGGGACGTCGAGGACCATAGCGTCAAGATCCTTGAAGCCGAAGCCGTGGAGGGGCATGACTCCCTCAGCTTCGATGCCTCTCCGGGTGACACCACTGGGCCGATCGTTGCCGGTCCTGATTCGAAGGAACAACTTACATTCAAAGTTCAATTTTATATCAGCGGCGCCGTTTCGATCGATACAGGAACATTCACTAGTTGGTATGGCGGATTCAAGGTAGCCTTGTCGGTCGTTACGAAAGATTCGTCAGACAGTTCCTTGTCCATCAACGCTGCCGGCGCGGCCTTGAATAGCGCCGTTACCTCGGGCTACCTCTCGATGCCAATTGCTGATGAGGTTACCTTCACCCCTGATACTACTGCCCCTCAACACCTAGATACCGTTTCTGGCGATGGCCTCACTGCAACTTGCACTTCTACGGGAACCGCTGGAAGTTACGGCGTTCACGTCGAACTCAAATTCGCTTTCAGTTGGGGATCGGCCTTCGGTTCCGAGAATCCCGGATTCACGACCGCCAGCGACGATTCCTCCCTAAACAGCATCAATGCGGCCTTGACCGAGTTGAAGAAAGCCTCCGGGGCCCATCTGAACGTCCGCCTGACGCCTCAAATCAAATAGCCTGATCCAAGGCCAGGCGGCTTTTCTGGCGCTTCGCCGGCAGCCGGAGGTTGCCGCGAAGACGACCAATCAACATGTCCAGCATTGAAATCCTCTCGCTAATCGTGACGATCGTTGCTCTCGTGAGCCTCTCGTTCGTCTTCACCTTCCTCTTCCGCAGCTACTTCCGCGGAATCGTCGAGGCGGTGGAAAGCGGGGAAGAAGATGCCGAACTCATCTACGAAGAAGCGATGGGGAAGCGGGAGAAGACCCTTCCTCAGAAACTTCTCCATTACGGAGGCAAAGCCCTCTCCTACCTCGTACTCGTTGTTCTGGTCGGGGTGTTTGCCTGGTCCCTCGCCGCGCGGTTCATGGGGACCGAGATGTCCCTTGGGGGCAATATCCCCTTGGTCATCGTCTCGGGATCGATGTCCTATAAGAACGAGGACAACCAATACCTATACGACAACGATCTGGACAATCAGTTCCAGACCTACGACATCATCGTGGTCAACCAAACCGCGAGCCCCGACGACATCGAACTCTATGACGTCATAGCCTTCTATTCGTCGGACGGGACCGTCGTCGTCCACCGGGTCGTCGAGATCGTCGATACCTCTGAAGGCCCGATGTATGTCACCCGCGGCGACGCCAACGACACCAGCGACGCCAATGCCCTCTATGGGGACTATCTGCCTTATCAGCAGATTGTCGGCGAATACCACGGAGTGCGCGTTCCAGCCATCGGGGCCTTCGTCCTCTTTCTTCAATCGGGAGCCGGCGTCGTCTGCGTCGTCTCCATCGTCTATTGCTTCGCCATCTTCGAGTTCTACCGCCGCAAGATGGACATCGCCATCGAGGAGCGGACCGCGAAGCTCTTCTCCTTCCTCGATGTCGACGAGGTTGACGAGAATGCCGACGTCAACTTCACGGAAGTCCTGACCTACAAGGGAAAGGACTACGTGCTCCCCAATGGGGAGTTGCCGGTTGGGAAGGAGCAGGGGACGGCTCCCTCCGCCCTTAACGGGGAAGAAACAGAAAATAAAGCCACATCCACCAAGGAGGATCAGCAATGAAAGGGCTCTTCAAACGTGTCGACGGGATCGCGCTCTCCCTCGTCTTCTTCTATTGCCTCATCGTCGGTTTCGTCGGGTTCTGCCTCGATCCGAACTCCACGATCGTGATGGCCTCGAATCCCATTGCCTCCTTAGCGAGCGCCCTCGGCTTTGCCCAAATCGAGTCCCTCGGGATCCCAAGCGGCATCATGCTGGCCATGATCCTCGTCTACACCTTCCTCTTTGCCCTTGCCGTCACCGTGGAAGTGCGGCTGGCTGAGAACGCTGACGAAAGGCCCTATTCCGCGAAGTGGCTGTCGATCATGGCTGCCTCCTTTGTCGTTCTCTACGGCCTTGGCATCGGTATCGGGTCGGTTTCCCACCTCGCCTTCGAGGACGGAAGCACCCTCATCGTCGAGTCGCTGGCCTATTCCGGCGAGGCGATGCTCATCGGCCTCGTCATTGCCATCGTCCTCTACCTCGCTCTCTTCTTCCTTGTTCTTCTCGTCTATTGCCTGCTCGCCAAAAGCAAGCCGATCGAAGAGCAAGTCGCTCCCGAGACCGAGGAAGCGAAGAAGCTCGAGGAACTCGAGGCCAAGGTCGACGAGGCTCTCGACGCCCGTAACGGCGATGTCGCCTCTTCCTTTGCCGATCACGGAACCGCCCAAGGGACGGCAACCGGCCCGCTTATGGGCAATCCCGACGATTTCTACGTTCTCGACCGGAACCGGGTCTTCCCCTCGATTTCCCGCGTCGATTCCCGGGCTGACCTTGTCGCCGTCAAGGAGTTCAAGGACGACGAAGGACTCGATCTCCGCACATTGGCCGACGATTTCCGCGATTTCCTTGCCGGGACCGAGGGCCTCTACTACGAAAAAACGGCAGTTCGGGCTTTTATCGCCGGCCTTTCCGCTTCGCGCCTCATTATCCTCCAAGGGCTTTCCGGCACCGGTAAGAGCTCGATTGCCCGTTACTTCTCGACCTTCATCGGCGAGAAATCCTTCTTCGTGCCGGTCCAGACGACCTGGCGCGACCGGACCTCGATCCTCGGCTACTGGAACGACTTCAGCAAGACCTACAACGAAACTGATTTCCTCGTCCGCCTCTATGAGGCCACCTACCGTTCCCAGGACATCAATGTCATGGTCCTCGACGAAATGAACATCGCTCGGATCGAGTACTACTTTGCCGACTTCCTCTCGATCATGGAGTACCCGGTCGATGAACGCTACCTCAAGATCATGAACGTTCCTTATGACTTTGTGACCCCGGAGCATCTTCCTGACGGTACCCTCAAGATCCCGGAGACGACTTGGTTCATCGGGACGGCCAACCGCGACGACTCGACCTACACGATCACCGACAAGGTCTATGACCGCTCGATTGTCATTTCCTTCAACGAGCGCAACGAGCCCTTTGCCGTGAAGAGGACGCCCGAGCCCTATTCGATTTCCTATTCGAAGCTCATCTCTCTTTTCGAGGCCGCCCAAGGCGACGCCGACAAGAAGATGGGCAAGGCCGACTGGGCCAAGTTCCGGAATGTCCTCAACCGGGCATACGAGGATTTCGAGCTCACCTTCGGGAACCGCGTTTACCACCAGATCGAGCTCTTCGTCCCGGTCTTCGTCGCCTGCGGCGGAACCAAGGAAGAGGCTCTCGACTTCATGTTTGCCGAGAAAATCGCCAGCAAACTCGAGGGGCGTTATGAGGATTTCGTGAAGGATGCCCTCATCTCCCTCAGGGAAGAAATCGACAAGAACTACGGGAAGAACGGCTTCCCCCTCACCCGCGAACGCCTCGCCCACTTGCTCCGGAGATTCCAATAGGGAGGGTCCATGGAGGGCTTCGAGAGCCGGTTTGAAAAATCCCTGGCCGCCCTCATCGGGAAGCGGGCCGCTTATTCCTCCTTTGCCGAGGAAAAGCTTTCCTTTTCCTATGTCGACCCTTCGAAAGGGGAAATCGAGGAGCTTTCCTCCCTTCTTGATACCTTCATGGGAATCGCCCTCTCCCCGCATCGGAAAAGCGAGCCCCACGAGATCGTCGAGCGAAGCGAACTCGCTTCCTCTTTGACTCCCGATGAATTCCGGAAGACGTACCTCGACTCCTCCTTCTGGCGCATGAAGAAGGACGGCTCCTTCTATCCCGAGTACGTCTATGGGAGCGAATACGACGATAGCCTCCTCACCTATGAGAATAGGGCCATCTATTTCATCTATCGCCTCATCAAGGCCCGCCTCGAGGAACTCTCGACCTCGGTGAAGGAAGAGGGGAACTCCCTCGAAAAGCTTTATCAGTCCCCCTTGGCCATTTTCCCCGATGAAGGCCCTTTGTATCTGGCCGAGAAGCGCGGCAAGAGCGTCGCGAGCTACCTCCTGAAGAAAAAAGACGACGCTTCCGGCCCCCTTCTCATCAAGGCCCTTGGGAAGGCTCGTCGCCTTCTTTCTTCCCAGTTCGCGCGGACGCTCGCGAAAGGGAACCACGAGGTCATTTTGCCTCTCCAGCCGACGAACATCCTCATCCACGACCCCCGTTACAACCGCCTCTACCGGTACTACCTTTCCCGCCTCAGCCACGAGAGGAAAGGTTCGCGTTCCTCGCCTTATGTCTATTTGGCCTACCGTCTCCTTCAGGAGATGGGCAAGGCCGGCTACCGTTTGGCCCAGGAGCCGAACTTCAAGTACAAGGACGGGACCTTCACCATCACGGCTTTCGCCTTCAGCCTCGACGGCTTCCTTTACCACTGCAAGATCGACGAAGACGTCCTCCGCATCGAGATTCTCTACCGCGGGGCTGTCTACCGGCGGGAGGTCTACCTATACGACACCTTCATTCCGACCTCCGATAACCGGGAGGTCCTCGCCAACCATTACGTCGTCTGCCTCCGGAACCTTTCCGGCGTCTACGACGGGATCCTCGAAGTCGATCCCTTGAGCAAGGAAGCGGTGTTCCCGCGCCTATTTGCCGCCCTTTCCCTCGTCTTACCTCTCGACGGGAAGGAACTCGGCCATTGCCCGGTCTGCGGTTCCTCTTCCCTCGTTTCCTCGGCCAAGAAGGAACTCCTTTGCCCTAAATGCGGATCGCTGGCCGCCCTTTTGGGCGGACGGGTCGACCCGGCCATTTGGATTGCCTCGATCAGGGGGAGATAACTATGAAGATCAAGAAGTCCCTCGAAATCGACGTCGACAAGATCGCCAACGACCTTTCTTCGAACGCCGTCTCCATCGTCGACGTCCACAAGTCCTATGGCAGCCACGAAGTGCTTAAGGGCGAGAACATCGAAGTCCGCCGGGGCGAGATTTTCGGGCTCCTCGGCAAAAACGGGGTCGGCAAGTCGACGACCATCGATTGTCTTATCGGGGCCAAGGATTTCGACCAAGGCGAAATCAAGATCTTCGGGCTTCCGATCGACGAATATCCCCTTGAGGTAAAAAGCCTCTACGGTTACGTTCCTTCCGAGCCGCTGCTTTATGAGCAGATGACCGGCTACGAGTACCTCCAGTTCGTGGCTTCGGCCTATGGCCTTAGCCAGGAGGCTTTCGATAAGAACCTCGCCTTCCTCGATGGGGCCTTCCAGCTCGGGGAGGAGGCCCTCTCCCGGCCGATCAGCGGCTACTCCCACGGCATGAAGCAGAAGGAGGGACTCATTGCTTCCCTCATCCATAACCCGAAGCTTTGGATCCTCGACGAGCCGACGGTCGGTCTTGACGTCATGGCCTACGAAACGCTCCTCGGGATGATGAAGCGTTACCGCGATAACGGAAATACCATCGTCTTGACTTCCCATAACATCGATCTCATCGCCGACGTGACCGATCGGGTGGCCATATTGAACGAAGGGAAGGTCGCGACCCTCATCGATTTCCATCGGGAACCGCAGAAGCGGAAGGACCTGAAGCTCGTCTTCTT
Source organism: uncultured Bacillota bacterium (assembly GCA_949298295.1). Classification (GTDB taxonomy): domain Bacteria; phylum Bacillota_I; class Bacilli_A; order RFN20; family CAG-826; genus UBA4951. Next base: position 21,689 of record CASFWS010000001.1, read on the forward strand.
CAAGGTCTATGGGGTATCGCTCCCATGAGCCTCCACATCTTCATCAATGAACTGAAGGGCATCCTCCCGAAGGGGAGCCTCCTTTCGCGCGTTCTCAAGTCTCTCCTTTTCCTCCTCGTCCTCGCTTGCTTCCTCGCTCTCGAGGTCTATATCTATTTGGCCCTCGACGCCCAGCTGAAGGAGTTCTCGAGCTACGGTTCGGGCGATTTCCTCGTCCTCTTCCTCTTTCTTTATTTCTTCCTTTCGGTCCTTTCTTCTCTTCCCTTAGCCGACCGTTGCCTTTATCGCCGGCGCGACGAGGAAATCCTTTTCCCGCTTCCGGTAAGCGACGATGACGTCATCCTCGGCAAGGGACTCTATCTTTATATTCGCCTCGTCTTTTCGACCCTCTTCTTAGCTACTCCTCTCCTCATCGCTTACGGGACGACGTCGGACATGATGCCGCAGTACTACGTCCTCGCGATCGTTTATCCCTTCGTCGTCTCCTTCGTCTCGATTGGGCTTCTTCTGGCCCTTCTCCCTCTTTATCACCGGCTCGCCCGCTTCATGAAGGGAAAGTTCCTCCTCCAGCTCGTCCTTGGGGTCGGGGTCACGGTCGCCCTCTGCTTTCTTTATCGATATGTTCTCGAACTTTTCCTCAATATCGTGCAGGGGAGCCGCCTCGACGCTCTTTTCTCGGCTTCTTTCCTAGCCGGTCTCCACGAGGCCTCGCCGTGGTTCATCCCGGTCAGCAACTACTTTGCCCTCATGAGCGGGACTGAGAACGTCATCAGCAATCTCCTTTACCTCCTCGGAGCCATCCTTCTCATGGCTTTCCTCGGAATTTATCTCCTTAGCTATCTCTATCGTTCGAACAAGGAACCCTCGACCGATGAAAAGAAAAAAAGAAAGGAAAAGAAAGCCTCTTTGCGGGTGCTTTCGCCCTTTCGGGCTCTCCTCAAGAAGGAGTTCATCCTCCTATTCCGGAACGGGAACTATCTCTTTTCCTTCTCTTCTCTCCTCTTCATGCAGCCTTTCCTTTGCTATGTCGTCATCTCCTCCCTTTCGCGTCTTCTATACAGCAACCTTGCCATCTTCCTCGACTTCTTCTCCGAGCTCCCCAACGGGATTTCTCTCCTTTTGCTTCTCCTTTTTGCTTCCCTTGTCTCTTCGGGGGCGGCCGATGGGATTGCCCGGGAGGAAAAAGGGCGTCTCTTCCTTAAAACCTCGCCCCTCTCGCCCATCAAGATGACCTTGGCGAAGCTTCTCCTCCCCGTTGCCGTTTCCCTCTTTTCCTTTTATCTCAGCGCGATCGTCCTCCTCGCGAGCGGCGAAATCGGCGTTCCCCTTTTCTTCGTCGCCTTCGTAAGCGGCACCTTCCTTATCGTCTCCGTTTCCAGCTACGGCCTTCTCGGGGACCTCGCCGCCCACTCCTACGGCGGGCGGGGCAAGGGGTTCCTCGGGGCCCTGCCGGCCCTTCTTTCCGTCCTCTTCCCTCTTATGGTGGCCCTCATCCATTTCTCCCTCATGTTCTTTGCCCGCCTTCCTTCCGCGGCCATTTACGGCATCGAGATTGCCTTCAGTTTCCTTCTCCTCGTCCCCCTTCCCTTCGTTCCCCGGCGCCTTGACCGCCTTTATCTCCAAATGGAGGCTGGCATATGAAAAAGACTCTGCCGGTCCTTCTTCTCGTCCCCTTTGCCGTCGCGATCCTCACTTTCGTTTCGATTACCCCGATCCGAAACCTCATCGCCGTCGACATCGACGGCATTTCCTGGGATTACCTCGATAGCGAAGGCTTCAAGGTCGGGGAGTCCTACGAACTGAAGGCTTCTCCCATTTACGACGAGAAATTCACCTTGGCCGAAGGGAACGACCTCGTTTGGACAAGCAACGACGAGACCGTGGCGGCGATCGAAACTAGCGGCGAGACCTTCTACCTCGATGCCCTCCAGGAAGGAAACTGCCGGATTACCTGCTCCAACGAAAAGGGAAGCGTCTCCCGGGCATTCCTTGCGACGGTCTATGAAGACGGGGCCATCACCATCGTCGACGCAGGGACCCCCGCCTCGGGCGATAGCTTCGAGGAGACGCGGATCTATGGCCAGTACGACTATTCCTACGAGGGCGGCTCGCCTAGCAAAGTTGCGGCCGAGATATCCCTCTCCTTCGGGATTTATAGCGACTACGCGGGCGATAGGGCGACGCTGACGGCGATTTCAAGCAACCTCTCCTATAGCGACGGCGTCTTAACGGTCGAGGCCCCGGGGTCTTCGTATGCGACCTTCGCCCTCGAGAAGATGCCTTTCGTCACCGCGACCTATTCCTTCGAAGTCCTCGAAGGAGCGGTGAACGTCAAAGATTACGAGGACCTCATGCAGGCGACGAACCTCTCTTCGGAAGGGGAGGCCATTTGCCTCCAGCGGAACCTCCTCTCCCTCAAGTCGACTTATCGTAGCGACGGGAACGGGGGATACGTCGACGAATATCTGAATGCGAACACCCGCCTTTTCGGGCGTTACGACTTCTCGCGGGGGACGACTTCTTTCGACATCTATTCCTTCGATACGACCTATCCCCATGATTACCTCGACGATTACTTTGCCTTGAATCCCCCGAGCGCGGGGCAGGAAGACTACCTGAAGGTGAAGACCGGCATCCACGTCCAGAAAGACTTCGTCGGGAACGGATTCTCCATCTCCTGCCAAGAGCTCTGTTACACCTACCATGGCGGCTATCTCGGGAACGGCCGCTGGAGCCCCTCGAGTGACGGGACGAACATAAGCGATTACTTCGAAGGCCCCCTTCCCTTCGTTTTCCTCGGGCCCTACGAACTCCAGGTCATCACCGCCTACGGGCAGGACAACTCGGCGATGTACGTCGATGGCGATAACATCGAAATTTCCGACCTCAAGCTCATGGCCGTCGACAACGTCGACGATTTGAATCTCCTCGAGTACGTCGGCTCGACGATGGACGTCCTCGGGGAAAACGTGACCGTCTCCGACACCTACCTCCGGAACGGACGGACGGCCCTCCGGGTCTACTCCTCCCCGAACTTCCTTCTCGACAACTGCTATCTCAATAACGCCCGCGAGTTCCTTCTCAAGGTCGGGAGCAACGAGGTTAGTCGCCCCGATCCATCGACCCGGGTGAATGCCTCCTATCAAGGCATCGCGGCCCAAGGGAGCCTCGAGGAAACCTTCGCGGCCGGCGGCGGGGCCGACCAGATCCTCGATGCCGCGGTCCGGAGCGGAGCCGACATCTCGGCGGCGATGGGGGCGATGAACGCCATCCAATCGTCCCTCGACGAGGCCCCGTCCCTCGAGCCTTGGGAGATGAGGGTCCGGGACGTCTATTTCGAGACGAGCGGCCTCTTCTCCATCGCTTTCGAAAGCGTCTTCAACGGCGGTTACCTCTATAGCGGAATTCCCTCCTTCGTCTCCGATCTCCTCGATACCTTCATGGGGGCGATGAACCTCAACTCGGTCCCGCCCGATCGAATCGGCGGGGTTTCCCGGCCGGTCGCCATGAAGATCGAGGGCGACACCCGCTTCTACGACTACAAGGACATCTCCTCGATCGACGCGAGCTGCCTCATCTACGAGCAGATCTCAGCCATCCTTGCCGGTATCGGAAGCGGGGAAGGCGGAGACCTCACCTTCCCGATCGATTCCTATTTCCCGATCAAGAACCTGCTTCAGACCGCGGCCGAGACGGTCGGGGCCAATTACCGGACGGAGGAAGGCAACTTCGTCCTCGGGGCCATTGCTTTCTACGGCGGTGGGCTTAACCTATCGACAGTCGATGCCTCGGGGATTCAAACCTCGCCCTTCGGGGACGAGTTGAGCATCGATTACGCGACGGCTTGCCTTTCCGGCATCGGCCTTGCCGAAGGCAATGACCTCTCTGCCTACCTTGCCCGGTGCGTCCCCTTGGCAGCCGGGACCAACCCCTTCCGCTTCGTTTTGAGCGGAGACCTGCGACAAGTCGAGACGCCATACCTATTCGGGGAAGTGGCCGACATCAATGCGCTTAAGGCGCGAGGAGGAAACTGAGATGAAAAGAAGGAATGCCCTATTGGCCCTGGCGGCTTTTGCCCTCGGGGCCTTCTCGCTTACGAGCTGCGGCTTCTTCGCCGGAAGCGGATCGTACTCGATCGAAGAGGTGACGGCGACGACGACGGGGACCGGGGACACGGTGGTAACCATCTCCTATACCGATAGCCGCCTCCCGGACACGACCTTCACCATCCCGAAGGGCGAGACCGGGGTCGGGATCGACGAGATCACGGCCAACGTCGACGAGGCGGGGAAGACGGTGACGGTTACGATCACCTATACCGACGGGAGGGAGCCGACGGTTTATAGTTATCCAATCGTCGAAGGGAACGGCATCGAAAGCGTGGTCTTCACCTATCAGGAGGGGAGCACGACCCAGGTCTACTCCTTCCACTTCGTCTACACGAACGGGACGATCAGCGACGAGATCATCCTCCCGAAGGGCAACGGCATTGCCGAAATCGAGGCCGTGAGCAACGAAGGGGACGGCTCGACCGACATCGTCATCACGATGGACGACGGGAGCGAGGTTTCCTTCAATATCCCCAAGGGCGAGAAGGGCGACCCCGGCGAGGACGGCTTCTCCCCGGAGATCGTCGGCATCAGCCTCGGGGACGACGGGAACTGGTATCTCTATGTGACCCGGCCTGACGGCGGCACCGACCAGAAGCTCATCGAAGGGATGCCGACGTGGATCGTCGGGGAGGGGAATCCCAACGAGAATCCCACCTACGACGATTACGCGACCGGCTATATCTACGTCGACACCTTGACGCGGACCATCTATTACAAGACCCGGGACAACGGCTGGGTCATTTGGGTCGACCTCGGGCAAAAGGCCACCTATACGGTCACCTTCCACGCCGGGGAGGGAATCATCGATCCGAGCGACCTCATCGGCTATACGATCGGGGAAGGGAATACTTATCTACTTTCCGTCGAGGAAGGCTCGACGATCGACCTTCCGACCCCGGAAGCCCCCTCGGGGCAATCTTTCCATGGGTGGTATACCTCGAGTGATATTTCCGACCCCAACGTCGGGAAGATGGATGATCTCACTCCGGTCACCCGGAGCCTCGACCTCTACGCGATTTACGCGTGAGGAGGGGCTTCTTCTTTGTATAATGGCTCTAGCATGAAGAAAGCTCTTTTGATTTTGACCCTCGAAAAGACGGTCGCCGTGACCAACGCTGCTCTCTACGGAGCCATCCTCGAAGCTCGGAAATCCTCGTTTATCGAAGGGATTTACGGGGCAAAATGCGGTTTGGAAGGTCTTCTCAACGACGATATCGTCGACCTTGAAAAGGAAGAGAAGGAGGAAATCGAGAAACTCCCCTTCCTTCCCGGATCGATCCTTGGGACATCCGGGATCGCCCTTTCCTACAACGACTGCACCCTCGAGATGGAAGCCATCAAGAAAGTCATCGCCCGTCTCAATATCGGCTATTTCCTCCTCCTTGGCGGGGAGAAAACATCTGAGCTTTCCCTTTCTTTGTCGACTTCCTTCCTCCTCGGGGGAATCGAGGCCTCGGTCCTTTGCCTACCGATGAGCGAAGATAACGCCATCGCGATGAGCGACCATTCTCTTGGCTACCCTTCGGCGGCCATGCGTCTACTTTCGAGCGTCCGCTCGATCGTCGAGGTCGCCCGTTCTCTCCGAAATAGGAAGGTCTATCTCCTTTCCGTCGAGGATACGAGCAACGGGAGCCTTTCCTCTTCCGCCTTCCTTTTGCCCGAAGAGGAGCGCCCCGACCTCATCTATCCGCTCGAAAGCGCGGCGACTAAAGAAGAAGTCCTCGCTTCTATTTCCGAGGTCCTTTCCGCGAAAAGGGAAGCCATCGTCTTGGCCGACCGCGCCTTCATCGAGCGGACGGGACTCGAGCAAATGCCTTTCGGGGTTCCTGCTGAGAAGATTCCCCTTACCTATTTCCATCGTTCCGGGCCCGAGGGACTTGCTTCCCTCGACGTCTGGGAGGCCGAGTCGGCGGCCCGGCTGGCCGTCCTTTCCTTCAAGAACGGGGAAAGCGGGAAGATGGCCTCGATCGTCCGCGAGAAGGATGTTCCTTATGAATCGAGCCTTACCCTCGTCCCCCTTGGGCAAGCCGTCGGCGCCCGTCGGCCTTTTCCAAAGGAGTGGATCGTTTCCCCAAGCGAAGGGAGCCCCGAGCTTCGTTCCTATCTATCGCCCCTCGTTTCCGGGGAGGCGGCCATCCCGCCCTCCCTTCTCCTTAAGGCCGGCCCTAACCTTCTTTATAAGAAGGTCTAGTTTGCCTATAATGGCCTCGAAAAGGAGCAAAAAACATGTTACTAGTACTCTGCCGGCACGGGCAAAGCGAATGGAACCTCAAGAACCTCTTCACCGGCTGGACCGACGTCGATCTTTCCGAGAAGGGCGTCGAGGAAGCCCGGGAAGCGGGAAAGGCCCTCAAGGCCAACGGCTTCAGCTTCGACGTCGCCTACAGCTCGGTCCTCAAGCGGGCCAACCGGACGATGGACCTCATCCTCGAAGAACTCGGCGAAGAAGATATCGAGAAGCATTATTCGTGGCGTCTCAACGAGCGCCACTACGGGGCTCTTCAGGGCCTGAACAAGGCCGATAGCGCCAAGAAGTGGGGCGACGAGCAAGTCCACGTCTGGCGGCGGAGCGCCAACGTACCCCCGCCCGCCCTTACCGAGGACGATCCGCGCTTCCCGGGGCGCGACCCGAAGTACCAAGCCCTCGTCGAAAGCGGGGAGATGAGCAAGGAAGACCTCCCGCTTACCGAGTGCCTCGTCGATACCGCCAAGCGGGTCAAGCCCTACTTCGTCGGAACCATCCTCCCGGCCCTCAAAGCTGGCAAGAAGGTTCTCATCGCCGCCCATGGCAATAGCCTCCGGGCCCTCGTGATGGAACTCGAGCATCTGACGGCCGACGAGATCGTCTCCGTCGAGATCCCGACCGGGAAACCCCTTGTCTACGAACTCGACGATGCGACCCTTGCGGTCAAGACAAAGTACTATCTCTAATCGCTTCGACCGTCTCTCCAAGGACCCTTAGGGGTCCTTTTTCGTCCCTTCTCTTTTTCGTGGAAGCGATGGTAGAAACCGTATTGCCACGACTCCATCGGTCTTTTGCCATCATGCGTCCCATTTCTGATTTGCTTAAGGCCGCGCTTTGGCCTAATGTAGTCTTGCTTAGGCAAGGAGGCTTTGTCATGGCCCGTAAACAATTGATTGCCCTTATCGCTTCGGCGGCTCTTCTCGTTTCCTGCGGGGAGAGTGCCGCCTCTTCTTCCCTCTCCTCCTCGGAAGCTGGAAGCTCAACCTCTTCCTCTTCGAGCGTCGAGAAGACCCCGGAGCAGCTTTTCCAGTCCGAGATCACGAAAGGCCTCGTCAAATTTGCCGCGGCCGACCGCCTTCAGCTCGACGTCGACTTCTCCCTTGTCGGAAGCGTCACGATGGTAAGTTACGCCCTCGACGAGGAAAACTCGACGGAAGAGGTCCCGGTCTATACCGACGAAATCGCCTCGACGACCGTCATCGGCATCAACGAGCTGACCGTCGCCGGTAGCCTCATTGCCGAAGGGATCCAAGGCGAGGATGAGTCTTTCCGCCTCGGGGCCGTCTCTGACGGCTCCCTCGACGTGGCGATCCCGACCGGCGAGACTTCGATGGCCATCAAGGACGACCACCTCGATTTCTCGGCCTATGTCATCGACGAGAAAGTGTATATCGATGCCTCGGGGATCCTCGAATCCTACATGCCGATTCTCATGGCCCTTCTCCAGCAACAAGGGCTAAGCGACCTTCCCCCTCTCGACTCGCCCTTCTACATCCAAAGCGACGCGGCGAGCATCGCGAGCATCAAGGAAGGGTTCCTAACCTACGGGCGGACCCTCTTCACGAACTTCACCGAAGCCTTCGGCGAGCCAGAGTATAGCAACCAGAACCACACGGCGAGCGTCGACCTCACGGCCGAGGCTCTCGAGGGGCTTCTCCAAGGCCTTGACCCGACGATGTCCCCGAGCCTAGGAAACTTCACCTTCGAGAATCTTGTCCTCTCGGAGACCTTCACCGATCCGAAGATGCATTACGACATCGAGGGCGGGGTGGCGATGGATACCGTCAACCTCGGAAACGGAACTGGGCTTGCCTTCGATCTCGAGCTCGGCTTGACCGTCGGGATGACTTATAACGCCCCGGTCCTCGAAGTTCCGACCGATGAAGAACTCGCCGAGTACGAGGAATACGTTCCCGGCGCCTCCGCGGCAGCCTGATCTACCGACCTAAACTCCCCTTGCCCCTCCTCGGAGGGGCGTTTTCGTTTGCTATTTCTTTGCCGTTCCTTTTGCTAAACTTTAAGTACCTTAAGGAGGTGGAAACCATGAACAAAGCCTTAGCCTTACTCCCCCTTGGTCTTGTTGGGCTTCTTTTTAGCTGCAGCCCGGACCAACAGACGGCTTCTTTCCCGAGCCAAGAGGGCGAAAGCGATTATTCTTCCTTCGTTTCGAGGCAGGAGGCGGCCCAAAGGAAGGTCGCGACCGCGGACGGAATGAAGATCGACGCCCATGCCGCGGGAACTCTCTATTACGAAAGCGGGGATACCACGCTCAATCTTAGCCAATTGGAAGCTTCCTTTTCCCTCACGGCCGCCGGCCTCAATGAGGGAAAGGTTTCCGAGCTTGCCCTCGGGGCGACCTCAGAAGGGACCTTGGCCCTAAGCGTCGGGAACGGTTCATCGAGCGCCGACTTAAATACCCCGATCGACGCCTCGCTCTTCCTTCGGGAAGGCCAAGTTTATATCGACCTCACGAAGATCGCCTGGTCCTCGATCGTCGGGGACTCGTCGAGCCTTCCTCCGGTTTTTGCCGATAAGGTCGTAAGCGTGGGCCTCGAAAGTGATCAAGATGCGGCCTCGACCGCCGAAGAACTCCGGACGATGGCCGACGATCTGTTCTTCGGCCTTGCCGAGGGTGCTGGGGAAGAGACGACCTATTACGAATACGCGGACGGCTCCGTCGGCTTCGAGGCCCCGATGAGCAAGGATGCCCTGGCGTTGATCATTGCCCAGAATGTCGATCCGACCGCTTCCATGGAGGACATGCTCGTCTTAGCCGCGGAAATCGCCGGGGGCATCGATTTGACGACCTTCCTTGTCAAGGTGGCCTATGGCGAGGACCTCGCCCATCTCTCCTTCGATGTCGACCTGACGTTCGATACGGGAGAGGGGGAAACGGCGGATGTCGACATGACGCTCGATATGGGGGCTGTCTTCTCCGACGAACTCGACGTTGAATTCCCGACCGACCTCGACACCTACGTCGAAGCCTAAGCGTTGCCTCCTAAAGAAAGACCCATCCTTCAGGGATGGGCTTTTTTCGTCTCAAAGCTGGTGCCTAG
>CASFWS010000002.1 GCA_949298295.1 uncultured Bacillota bacterium
CGGTGAGCTCGCCGCGGTTCTCAACGTTTTCGTTCAAGGAGAAGCGCCCTGGCTCGGTCAACATGAAAATCTCGTAGGCAATGGTGTCGGGTTGGCTCATTAGGTAGCCGCTGTCGGCAAGGTCATAGTAGGAAAAACTCCCGTCCTCTTCTTCCTCGTAGATTTCGATGCCATCTTCCGAAGGGGCAAAGAGAAAATTGGAGTTGGGGTACTCCTCTTTGTCCCCAAGGTATTCCAGATAGGCGGCCTGCTCGCCCTTATGGTATTTCCAGGGCTGGCGATAGTTGTCGACGATGCTCATCGTGAAAGGCGAAACGTTCAAGGCGGCAATGGTTTCCTTGAGAACGTCGTGCTCCTCGAGCTTCCCTAAAGGATTCAGGCGGTTAATTCCAATATCGCCTGGAAAACTTGCTTCAAGCGACCATGTCCCTTCTCCGTCTTGGGTTGTGGGGTCCCGGCCGTAGGTTTCGAAGGAGATGAGTATTCCATCCTCTTTGAAGGAGTAGGAGGGAGGCATGGAAATCTCGAAGCTGACGTCCTCCAATAGTTCGATCAAGGCGCCGTTCTCGTAAGTTTCCCATGGCTCGATCAAGGAGACGAAGACGCGCCAGAAGCTCGATGGGCTGAGGGTGCCGTCCTCATTGAAATCAGCTTTTCTTAGATAGCCGAGCGGGTTATAGCCGATTTTGTAGAAGGACTGGGAGTAATCCGCGGTGAGGACCTCGTTGTTCGCGCTTAGGCTTTCCGAGTAGTAATAGCCGTCATCGTCTTCGAAGAAAGTCTCCCCGAGGGTCCTCAGGAAATAAGTTTCCCCATATTGAGTGACCTCCTCTACCTTGGCCTCGTAGGCGTAGACATCGCGCTCGCCTCTTAGGTACCAGGCCGTGGCTTCGACCTTGGCTGTATCGTTGGACCCGTTGTTCCATTTCAGGTACTCGCCGCTCAATCTGATTATGCAATCAGACGAGGCCATGCTCAAAAACCGATCGAGAGGCGTTTGCGGGACGGGAGCCGAACTTTCCTCCGATTGGGCAGCCCCCTCGGAGGAAGAAACGGGCGGCTGCTCTGACCCCGTTGCCGTCGCTACGCAAGAGGATAACGCTCCGGCTAAAAACAGGAGAAACAACGAACGCTTTTTCATAAAACAAGTCCCCTCTGATCCAGTGGGGGACAGTTTACCGTCCTTCGTTACAAATGTAAACATTGCTGGCATGGTCCGCCAAGGAATGCCGTGCCGCATGGGTACGCCTGCCTTTCCTCAAAGGGCAGCCTTCCGCCGAAGAAGATGCAGCTAGCGCCTTTGAACATTCAATTTTCGATGCGATACCGACGTTTTGCAGGGATTTCATGAAAAAGCATTCGGTCCATGAGCCTCTTTTGCCCTTTCTTCCGCCTATTGGTCTAAAGTATATCCATGGATTTTTCAGGTTGGGAAAAGCTTTCGCTCGTCGACTATGACGACAATATCACGACGACTCTCTTCGCGGCCGGGTGCCCCCTCCGCTGCCCGTGGTGCCACAACTCCTCCTTGGTTCTCCAACCCGGCAAGGTTGGGCGCATCCCGTGGAATGAAATCATGGATTACCTTTCGCGGCGGAGGAATGTCCTCGATGCCGTATGCGTGACCGGAGGCGAGCCGACGATGATGCCCGATCTCCTCGACAAGCTTTCCGACATCAAGAGCCTCGGTTACAAAGTGAAGCTCGACACCAACGGCACCGACCCCACCCTCCTTCGCGTAGCCGTCGATCAGGGCTTGGTCGATTACGTGGCTATGGACATCAAAAACTGCGAGGCCCGGTATGGCGAAACGGTCGGAGTGCCGAATCTGGATTTTGCTCCCATAAGGGAATCTTTCTCCTACCTATTGGCCTCACCGGTCCGTTACGAATTCCGGACGACCATCGTCGAGGAATTCCACCGGAAGGAGGACATCGAGGCGCTCGGGCAGATGATCCGCGGGGCCAAGGTTCTCTATCTTCAGGAATTCATCGACAACGAGAATTGCATCGCCCGCGGCTTTCATACCGTTCCAAAAGAAAAGGCCCTGTTGTTCAGGGCCATTCTTCTCAAGTATGTCGAGCGGTGCGAGCTGCGCGGCTATGATTGAGAGGCATCGAGCTTGTTAAGGTAATCGATGGCCGAAAGGGCAGCGATGGCTCCGTCGGATTCCGCCGCGACGACTTGGCGGATTTTCTTTTGCCGGCAATCCCCGGCCGCATAGATGCCAGGGGTTGCGGTAGCCATCCCTTCGTCGGCGATGATGAAGCCGTTGCCGTCGAGTTTGACGAGGCCTTCGAAGCGGCCGTTGTCCGGGAGTTGGCCGATGGCCACGAAGCAGCCGTCGGCCTTTAGATCGAAGGAGGTGCCGTCCTTGCGTTGGAAGGAGATGCTCTCAAGGCTCTCGGAACCCTCGAAGGCAAGGGCCGAAACCTCGTGAATGACTTCCACGTTCGGCCGCGAGAGAAGGGCCTTGACCGAAGCTTCTTCCCCGAAGAAGCGGTCGAAGAGAGTACAGACGGTGACTTTCTTGCAGAGGTCGGAGAGGCTCAGGGCATAGACGATGGCGCTATTGGCATCGCCGATGACCGCCACCTCTTTCCCTTCGTAGAAGGCTCCGTCGCAGACCGCGCAGTAGCTAACCCCTTTGCCAAGGAACTTCTCCTCGCCGGGAATGGCCAGCTTCCGGGGGCGGCAGCCAGTCGCAAGAACGATGGCCCGGGCCTCGTAAGAACTATATTCCCCCTGCGCGAGGAAATAACCGTCCTTCTTGAGGATCCCGGTCACGTTGTCCATGTCGAATTCGACCCCAAGGGCCGAAATCTGGTCAAAGACGCGGGAGGCGTAATCCTGTCCCGAAATGGAGGCAATCGAAGGAATGTTCTCGACGAGGGGACTTTCGGCGATTTGCCCGCCGAAAGCGCTCTTTTCGAGGAGCATGACGCTCTTGCCGGCCCTTAATGCATAAAGGGCGGCGGTCATTCCCGCCGGCCCTCCGCCGATGATCAGTAGATCAGGACGCATGACTCCCCTTGTTGGCTTCGATGTAGCCGCGGATGAGAGAGGCGTTGTCGTAGATGTCGTAGCTGTTTCCGCGCGGGACGATGAGCGTCGGAGCCTTGCTTACGCCATACTCCTTGGCCAAATCCTTCTTTTCCATGGCATCGACGTTTTCGTAAGCGATGTGTTCGCGGTCGAGCATCATCTTGGCCATCTTGCAATTCGGGCAGGTCGAGGAGGTGAAGAGAATGGCGTGGTCGGGGACCGGGGCGCTCTTCGTCGGGGTCTGAACCTTGCAAGAAGCGTTCTCGCTGATGACCGGGTTTTCGTTTTCCCGGATGACGTAGGTCTTGCGGTCCTTGAATTCCTGGACCTTGCCTTCGTTCCAGTTCTTGACCGGGCGGTAGTAGCCGGTGATCCGGGAATAGACTTCGGCTGTCTTTCCGCAAACCGGGCACTTCCATTGCTCGCCGGCGATGTAGCCGTGATCGGGGCAAACCGAATAGGTCGGCGACATCGTGTAGTAGGGGAGCTTGTAGTTTTCGGCGATCTTCCGAACGAGCTTCATGCAGCTTTCCCAGTTCGGGAGGCGCTGGCCGAGGAAGGCATGGAAGACGGTCCCGGAGGTGTAAAGGGTCTGGAACTGGTCTTCGATGTCGAGGGCCCGGAAGATGTCATTGGTGAAGCCGACCGGAAGGTGCGAGCTGTTGGTGTAGTAGGGCGTTCCGCTGTTATCGCCGGCGCAGATGATGTCGGGATAACGTTCGCGGTCATGCTTGGCAAGGCGGTAGGCCGTCGACTCGGCCGGCGTCGCCTCGAGGTTATAAAGGTCGCCGTAGCGCTCTTGGTAATCCGAGAGGCGGTTCCTCATGTGGTTGAGGACCTCGGCCGTGAATTCGTCGGCCTCCTTGTTGGTGAGGTCCTTGCCGATCCAGCGGGCATTGAGGCAGGCTTCGTTCATGCCGACGAGGCCGATCGTCGAGAAGTGGTTGTTGAAGGATCCGAGGTAGTGCTTGGTGTAAGGGTAGAGGCCGGCCTCGAGAAGGGCGGTGACCGTCTTCCTCTTGATGTAGAGGGAACGGGCAGCGATGTCCATAAGGTGATCGAGGCGGGCATAGAAGTCGTCCCGGTCGGTCGCAAGGTAGGCAAGGCGCGGCATATTGAGAGTGACGACCCCGATGGAACCGGTCGACTCGCCCGAACCGAAGTAGCCGCCGCTCTTCTTGCGGAGCTCGCGGAGGTCGAGGCGGAGCCGGCAGCACATGCTCCGGACGTCGCTCGGCTTCATGTCGCTATTGATGTAGTTAGAGAAATAGGGGGTCCCGTATTTGGCCGTCATCGTGAAGAGAAGGCGGTTGTTTTCGGTGTCCGACCAATCGAAATCCTTGGTAATCGAGTAGGTCGGGATCGGGTACTGGAAGCCACGCCCATTGGCGTCGCCTTCGATCATGACCTCGATGAAGGCCTTGTTGACCATCCGCATCTCCTCGACGCAGTCCTTGTACTTGAAGGGCATTTCCTTGCCGCCGACGATGCAGTTGAGCTCAGCCATGTCGTCGGGGACCGTCCAGTCGAGGGTTACATTGGTGAACGGAGCCTGGGTGCCCCACCGGGACGGAGTATTGACCCCGTAGATGAAGCTCTGGATGGCTTGCTTGACTTCCTTGTAAGAGAGGTTATCGGCCTTGACGAAAGGAGCGAGGTAGGTGTCGAAGCTGCTGAAAGCCTGGGCCCCGGCCCATTCGTTTTGCATGATGCCGAGGAAGTTGACCATTTGATTGCAGAGGGTCATGAGGTGGCGGGCCGGGGAAGAAGTGATTTTCCCGGGGACGCCGCCAAGGCCTTCCTGGATGAGCTGCTTGAGGCTCCAGCCCGCGCAATAGCCGGTCAGCATCGAGAGGTCGTGGATGTGCATGTCCGCGTTGCGGTGGGCATCCGCGATTTCCTTGTCATAGACCTGGGAGAGCCAATAGTTGGCCGTGACCGCCCCCGAGTTGGAAAGGATGAGGCCGCCGACCGAATAAGTAACGGTGGAATTCTCCTTGACGCGCCAGTCGTTGATCTTGAGGTAGTTGTCGACGACCTTCGCGTAGTTCAGCTCGGTGTTTTTCATTTCCCGAAGCTCTTCGTGCTTCTTCCGATAGTCCATGTAGCTGCGGGCCACGGCCACATAGCCACTTTCGATGAGGACGACTTCAACCGCGTCTTGGATGTCCTCGACCTCAATGACGTCGTCCTTGACCTTGGGTTGCATTTCGCTTGAAACGCGAAGCGCCAGGCGCTCGAGAATCTCGTCGGTGACATTGACGTGCTCGGCGATGAAGGCTTTGTTCATGGCCTCCATGATTTTCCTTAGCTCGAAGTCGACAATCGAACCATCTCTCTTCTTGACGTGCAGCATTGTGTGTTTCCTCTCTTTCGGTTAGGAAGGCGGTTGGGGGTTTCAAAACGCCTGCTCGGTGCAACAGGCGCTATGGAAAGCAGGAATCCTTCCGACGTTTGCTATCTTAAACGGGCGTATCTCATTTTCAATCAATTTGCTTGCTTTGATTTCCATCCCTTTTTGCCATTGCGGAAACCGATTGTCGAAAAGTGGATGTTTAGTGAGCAAAAAGCGGACTTTTTTCGAAGGTAATGAGAAATCAAGAGGCCGGAAGCCCTTTTCATACACAGTTTAGAAAACAGCAAAAAAACCCGATGATTCCTTCGAAACGAGTTTTATAGGGACAAATATTGAGATATCCAGTCGAAGATTGCGTTGTTTTCGACGAGCCACTTGGCGAAGGACCAATCATCAGTGCCAAGATGAAGGATGTTGGTGAGTTCGGTACCGATGGCCGGAACCGTGGAAGCCAGGAGCGCTAGGACGAAAGAAACGATATAAATGAATAGAAAGCCGTTGGCGACCTGAATGAGGCCGCCGGCGATTCTCGAAAGCATCGAGGGACGCTTGCGCCCGGCCCGGCGGATGAACCAAACGACGATTTTCACGATCAGGAACAGTACGAAGACGGCGGCAAATACGGCGATGAAACTGATGACCGTCGCCAAAGCGACCGTGATGCCCTCGGCCACGGCATCGGAAACCACGACGCTTCCCGAGCTTGGGATGACCGATACTATGAAATTGAGAACCTGCGGTTGGAGAATCGAGGGTATGTGGAGAGCGGATAGAATGGTGGGAATCGGTTCCATGTTATTGGCAAAAGCCGATACGGGAACGGCAAGATTGATTGCCGGCTCGAGGTCGTTTTCCCGGAGCGTATCCTTGACGAAGGTAAGAATCTGGGCGTTAATCGAATCGAAAGCCCCGGCCTCAGTGAGAGAAGCAGCGAGGGGTTTGGCCAGGAAGAAGGCGGCCACGATGGCTATGGCGACGCCGAAGGTCCACCCAATCGAAGCCACGAAGCCCTTGTAAAGGCCGATGACGAAGGCAATTATGAGAATCGCCAGAAAAACAATGCTAATCCAATCGAAAAACACGGTCTTATTTATAGACAACGGGCGTTTGTTTTCAAGGTTTTGACTTGCCTAGCCCCTAACTATAGGGAGAAAATCTTCGGGAGGAGCAAGCAATAACGTCAATCATGGAAAAGGCAGAAAAAGCCCAAGAGCGGAAGTTCCGCAAGAAAATGAAAAGCACCTGGGAGGCTTTCAAAGCCTTCATTAGCAGGGGCTCGGTCATCGACTTGGCCGTCGGCGTCATCATCGGCGGCGCCTTCAACGCCATCGTGAATACCCTCGTGAGCATCCTCATGAGCATCTGCACGTGGGGTGTCCCTGGAGGCCTCACCGGTCTCGTAACCGTTTTGCCAGCTGCCAATTCCACCCAAGCTGGTGTCGCGGGCATCGGGCAGACGTTCTCTTCCGACCCGGATGTCGTGACGGAGATGGTCAATCGTTACGCGGAAGTCTACAACCTTACTGATTCCCTGACCTCCGCCCGCAGCGAGCTCCTGAGCAAGTACACCCTGCACGGAAACGTCTATTACTACAATGGGTCGGCGCTGATCGATTGGGGAAGCTTCATCAATGCCATCATTTCTTTCTTCGTCATCGCCATCACCCTCTTCGTTATCGTTCGCGTTTTCACTTATCTCCAGCAAAAGCGCCTTCGTTTGGCCGAAAAAGCCAAGGAAGAGTACTTCAAGAAGCACCCTGAAGAACGCCCGGTCGTCGCTGAGCCCGAGCCTCCGAAACCGACTCAGGAAGACCTCCTGAACGGGATTTTGGTCGAGTTGAAGAGAGCCAACGGAACCCTTGAGGTCGAGGAAGCCGGGGAACATGGCGCCAAGAAGGATCCCGCTTAAGGGAATCGACAATCTTCGGGACGTCGGTGGCTACCCCGCGCGTTACGGGGAGACATCCTACGGAGTCCTTTACCGCTCATGCGACATCTCGCATGTCGAGGAGGGCGATCGGCCCCTTTCCGCGTCTTTAGGCATTAGGTCAATAATCGACCTTCGTTCTTCTGACGTCCAGCAGAAGTACCCGGACGACCTTTCGGCTTTCCCTAAGGCTTCCTACTATCCCCTCGAAGCCAATGGCGGCGGGCGCATACCGGTCGATGAGGAGGATATGTTTGCCTCTTACTTCGAGATGATCGAAGAACCGGTCAGCGCATCTCGCATTTTCCGGACCCTCCTGAACTGCGAAAAGCCGGCACTCATTCATTGCACGGCCGGAAAAGATCGAACTGGCGTCTTCGTTGCCCTCGTCTTGCTTGCCAACGGTGTCGATCCGCTAGACGTGAATGCGGATTACCTTCTTTCTTTGCCGTTGCTTAAGCATACTAGGGACCGAACTCTGGCGGCCCATCCCGATTTTCCGAGCGTTTGCCTTTATCCTTCGGCTGACTATCTTCCGTCCTTCCTTGAACGGTTCGAGAAGCGCTACGGAAGCGTCGACGGCTATTTTCGGACAATTGGCCTAAGCACAACGGAAATCGATGGCTTGGCCAATCTACTCGGCGTGCAGGAACGTTCCTACGGGGCCGTCCTCATCTATCGCGGAAAGGCTCTCTTGGAGAAGATGGGGCATGGGCACATTTCCCTTTGCAAAGGCCACGTCGAAGCCGGAGATGTTGATATAAATGCGACCATCCAAAGGGAAATTGCGGAGGAAATCGGGATTGATCCCGGCGAATACCGTTTTGTATCAGACCGAATTTTCTACATCGTTTACTCACCGGCGGAGGGGCACATCAAGCGAGTCGGGTTCAAAGTTGCCCTCTTGAAGGAAGAGCCACATGCGAAAGCGGACGACCACGAAGTACGCGGCACTTTGCTCTTGGACCAAGACGAAGCGAATAGAGCCCTGACGTTCCAAAGCGACCGCGACGCCCTTGCGTGGGCTTATCACATCATTGAAGGCCGAGTTGATTGACGATGTAGCCGGCGTAAGCCTCCGCGACATTGACGCCGGTAGTCTTTTCGATTCCCTCGAGGAAAGCATTCGAGTTGACTTCGGAAAGGATCGGTTCCCCATTCTCCCCGACGAGCAAATCGACGCCGGCATAGTCGAGCCCTAGCCGCTTAGCGGCTTTTTCGGCCATGTAGACGTATCCTTCAGGGATGTCGGCCTTTTCGCCGATGCCGCCGCAGGCAAGATTGCTTCGGAAATCATTTTCGTTTCGACGCCGCATGCCGGCCACGAAGCGTCCGCCGATGACGATTAACCGGAAATCGACGCCTTTGGAAGACGGTATGTAATCTTGGTAGAGATGGGCCTTCAAAGCGTTTTCATCCTCGAAGGTCGTCAATTCCCCGTAATTGTTGATGAGCTGCACTTCCCGTCCTAGAGATCCGTAAGAGCACTTGCCGACAAGAGGATATGAAAGCTCCTTTTCCACGAGACGAAGGAAAGAATCGTCATGCCCGCCGACGTAATTGAGGGGCGCGCCGATTGTCTTCGGCATCCTAATTCCATGGCCGGCTAGGGCTATGGAGGTCAGCATTTTGTCGTCGCTTAGGCGAATGGCTTCCGCCTTGTTAAAGAGGCGGTAGCCTTGGCCCTCAAGGGCCGCGGCCAGGTAGGCATCCTTGTCTAGGAAAAGCACGAAGGAGAACATTCTGGGGAGAATCTGGATAGCCCCTTCGCTATTGATTTCGGAAAGGAAGGTCGTAGCCTTCGCTAAGGAGAGGCCAACATTTTTCTTCTCGAGTTCCTCCTCCATCCGTTCGTAGAAATGACGCGGACCCGAGAGGGATGAATAACCGTTGATTACGCAGAGACCTTTTGCCATACGGGCGTATTATAGCGACTCGTCTAATTTGAATAAGAGTAGAAGAATGACATTTAGATGCTAAAATTTTGTCATGAAGAATACTGAACCGATAACCGCCCTGCGCGACACCAACAAGCTTGAGGAAGACCTTAGGGCTGCTGACGGCCGGCTCCCGGTCAGCAAGAACGGGAAGATCCGTTTCGTCATCGTTTCGCCCGAAGAATACGAAAAACTTGCCGGCAAGGATGAAGGAATTGCAAATAAGCCCCTTATCCCGACGATCGATGTCTCTGCTTCTGGGGATAATCTCGGCTTCGTTCGAGCCGCGGCGGCTACTCCTTTTGTCCATCTTGGAAACCCCGAAGCAAATGCGCGGGAGATCATTGAGAAAGTAGGGGAAGCAGCTGCTAAGGGGGTTCATGTCCTAGCCCTCCCGGAACTTTGCTTGAGTGGGTATACCCTTGGGGACGGTTTCTTGGACGAGCGAATCCTCCAAGGCGTTCTCGATGGCGTCAAAACGATCCTTGAGAAAACGAGGGATCTTAACCTGTTATTTGCCTTCGGAGCCCCGTTCCATGTTTTGAATAGATTATACAACTGTGCCTTTGTATGTTACGGTGGCAAGATTCTGGGAATCGTCCCGAAAACCTATGTTCCGACTTATTCTGAATTCTATGAAGGACGCCATTTTGCCCCTGCTCCAGAGAGGCTAATCAAACTTCGGATTTTTGGGGATGAGGTGCCTTTCGGTACCGGGATTGTCTTTTTTGACCAGGACTATCCTTCATTGAAAATCGGCGTTGAGATTTGCGAGGACCTATGGGCTCCATCCTCGCCTTCGATTGGCCTTGCTCTTGCCGGGGCCACGGTGATGCTTAACCTTTCTTCCTCTAATGAGACGGTTGGAAAAGCTTCCTATCGACGCAACCTCGTTTCCATGGCTTCGGCTAAGGAGGTAGCAGCCTACATCTACGCTGATTCCGGAGAGGGCGAAAGCACATCGGATCTGGTTTTTGCTTCCCATAATATCATTGCTGAAAACGGCAAAATTCTCTGTGAAACGCCTTTATTCGGAATGAAAATGGCCGTAACTGATTTGGATATTGCCCTTTTGGAGGCTGAACGCAGGCGCATCGGCACATTCAAAGAAGAGGTTGGCCAGAAGACCTATTATGTCCCCTTCAAGATGCCCATCTCCCTCCCCAAGACGCTTTGTCGGGAGTATCCCCGCAATCCATTCATACCTTCTGGTGAGCTTGATTGCGAAAGGGTGACGGCCATTCTGGACATCCAGGCTGCGGGGCTTTCGAGCCGCCTCCGAGCCATTCGTTGCAAGAAAGCAGTCATTGGCCTTTCCGGTGGCCTCGATTCGACCTTGGCGTTGCTTGTTACCCACAGGGCTTTTGTTAATTCCGGCCTTGATCCAAAAGACATCATGGCTATTACGCTGCCTTGTTTCGGCACCTCGAAAAGAACTCACGACAACGCTCTTCTATTGGCCGAGTCGCTCGGCGTTTCCTTCCGGGAAATCAATATCTCTGAAAGTGTCAAATGTCACCTAAAAGATATTGGGTATGACGGCGATCTGAACGTCGTTTACGAGAATGCTCAGGCTCGAGAAAGGACTCAGGTCCTCATGGACATAGCCAACGATATTGGAGCAATCATGATTGGCACCGGCGACCTTTCGGAACTATGCCTTGGCTGGTGCACCTATAACGGCGACCACATGTCGATGTATGGGGTCAATGCCTCGATTCCAAAGACCTTGGTCAAATACCTTGTTCGGGGATATGCATCTCTTCATCCCAAATGTGCCCCCTCGCTTCTTGACATATTGGATACCCCTATTTCGCCCGAGCTTCTTCCGACCGATAAGGGAGGCCAAATTGCCCAAAAGACGGAGGATAAGATAGGTCCCTATGACCTTCACGACTTCTTCATTTACTACTATCTTCGCTACCGCTTCCGGCCAAAGAAGCTGCACTTGATTGCTAGGGAGGCTTTCCGCGGCGTATACGATGAAGAAACAATAAAAAAATGGCTGGTGGTTTTCTTCAAACGTTTTTTAGCCAACCAATTCAAGCGAAACTGTCTCCCGGATGGCGCCAAGGTTGGATCGGCAGCCATTTCCCCGCGGGGAGACTTGCGTTTTCCTTCCGATGCCGACGGAAGTTTATTGATAAAAGAAGCGGAAAGCCTATAAAAGGGTTTGGGAAGGAATGCTAATATAGCGGCATGAAGAAAAAAGATATCAGTACCGAGGCCGCCGGCCTCGGGGCGGCCGCCTCAAAAAAGGAGGCCAATAAGAAGAAGCTATCGCTTGAACTTATTCGCTTCTTTTTTGTCGGCGTCCTTTGCACCGTCATCGATTTTGCCCTCTCTTATGTCATTGTCTGGGCTTTGGCGGATAACCTTTCGGCCATCAACGAATGGACTGGTTATGTGAGCTTCGCCATCGCGGTGACCGTTGGGTTCGTCGTTTCCTGCTGCGTCAACTTCGTTCTTTCGCGGACCGTTGTTTTCAAAAACGTCGACAAGAACATCAACACGAAGACGGCCAAGGCCTTTTGGACCTACTTCTTCCTGGCCGTGGGCGGGTGGCTTATCGGCCTCGGACTTCAAGAGGCCGGTGTCTACCTCTGCAATTATCTTTGGGAACTCGACATCAGCCTCGACATTGCCAATGTCAGTTGGTCCAACCTCCTTGAAACCGGAGGTCTCGCCTTCTGGGCCTTCCTCGTCATCTTTGTCATCAAGACCATCGTGACCTTGGTCTACAACTACTTGACGAGAAAATTCATTATCTTCAAAGCCCCGAAGGAGGACCAAGCAGAGGAAGAGGCGGCGGTTCCGGCCCCCGTGGATGCGGCCGCGCCGGTCTACTACGATCTCTCCACGCGCCTCTGCACCCCCGAAACCCTCCAAAAAATCGTTCACGAAGAACTTCTTTCCTACTATGGAAAGAGCCAACTTATCATCAATGAGGACGAGGCCCGCGCTTTGGTCAAGGATGAGCTTGACCGCTTTTGGAAGAGCCACCCCTCGACCAGAAAGTAGATAGAGATGAAGATCGGCACAGTTGGCGGTGGGGCGGCCGGTCTTTTCTTTGCCCTTTTCCTTTCTTCCTCCCATCCTGACTGGGAACTCGAAACCTACGAGAAGGAAGAACGGGTCGGGCGAAAGATCCTCGCGACGGGAAATGGCCATTGCAATATCCTTAATGAACATCCGGATTCGGATTGCTACTCGGACCAAAGGGCCGGCGAGTACCTTTCGGCCTGCGGCGGTTATCAAGGTCTGAAGGAAGCCCTTGAACGTCAGGGCATTTACCTTCAGAAGCGGAAGGAAGGCATTTATCCCCTGACCTATAGCGCAGCCTCGCTCCTTGGTTCTCTCCTTCAAATTCTTTCGGCTCGCAAGGTAACGTTTTTCAATGGTATTAGGGTGAATAACTACCAAAATGATTCGAAGGGAACTGAAGTTTTCTTCGATGATGGGTCAAAAAGGCACGTCGATTTTTTAGTCATTTCAACAGGGGGAAAGTCCGCCCCGCGCCTTGGGAGCGATGGTTCATTTTGGTCTGTTCTTTCGTCTCATGGATATTCCGTTTCGAAGCCTTCGCCGGCGCTTACCCCGATTAAAGTCAAAGAAACTGGCCTCGGAGTTATCAAGGGTATTCGCCATCGCGCTGTTGTGTCGATCGTTGTCGAAGGGAGCCCCGTTTTCGAAGAAGAGGGCGAAATTCTCTTTAAGGAAGATGGCCTTAGCGGAATCGTCGCCTTCAATGCTTCAAGCTTTCTGACTTGGAAAGAACTTTGGGGCAAATCGTCCCTCATTCTTGATCTTTTTCCCGACACGGCGGAAAGCGAATTGCTTTTTATGGAGCGGAACGCTAGGAAACTAGGTGCCAGGCCTCTCGAGACCATCGTCGAGAAGAATTTGGCCGCCTATCTTTCTAAGCGGAGCCAAAGGGAAGGAAAACCGACGGTCTCCTTGCTTAAAAAACTCCCTTTTTCGCCCCTTTGTTCATACGGCTTCGACGACAGCCAAGTCACTCACGGTGGGGTTGATTTGGATGATGTTGATCTGGCTTGCCGTTCGCGAATCGAAAACGGAGTCGGCATCCTCGGCGAGGCCTTAAACGTCGACGGGAAATGCGGAGGGTATAATCTAACTTGGGCCTTGGGAACTGCCTATTTGCTCGCTGAAAGTTTTAAATCCGAATAAAGACGCCTGTTTTGCATAGGATTTTACTTCAATTGGTCCCTTTCGATGCCGCTTTTTTGCCTTAAGGCAAGACGGCTATTTCGTAATTGACTATCTTATAAAGATAGAATTTAATAACTAGGACGCTTGGACGCTCTTTTGTCAGGTCCAGTGCCCTTGTTTTGAGAGGTGTCGATCCATGAAGTATTCTCAAACCGCCCGTGTCCTCAGTTTGGTTGTCCACGGGGTGATTGCCTTGGCCTTTGGTTGCCTGGGCTTCTATTTCGGCTTTTTCGTTACGCCGGAATACTTCAATCCTGCTGCGAACCAATTCGTTGAGTATCTCTTCGAAGGTTCATATCTGCTCTATCTTGAGCTTGCTGTTATCGGGCTTTCGCTTTTCCTCATTTCGACCTATGGCTTCGTCAAAGCCCTCCTTTCCATCAATGAAGGAAGCGATGAGAAATTGGTCGAAAGCTTCTCGGCTTTCATTGCCGATGGCTGGCTTGTTTCCGTCTTTTTCTTGCTCCAGGCCGTTCTCCTTTTCGACCTCACGAGCAACACGACCGGAACGAGCAATGGGAGCGTTGCCTTCGTCGTCGTAGCCGCTTTGATCATCGCCATCATCTTGCTCATTGCTACCAATATCCCGATGGTCAAGCTTTTCGATGGCAAGGATTCCTCAATCCTCGTAACGCGCCTTGCGTGGGGCGCTGCTACGGCCCTTCTCGTGATTGCTGCCGAAGCTCTTATCACCCTCCCGGGGCTTTATCTGGCGACGGACATGGCCTATGACGGCGATATTTTGCTCCAGCTTTGGACCTTGGTCGTGGCTGCCGGCGTCCCTGGCGTCTTGCTCGCCATGCTTGGCTTCAAGGTGGCGAAAAAGGGCATTGCCAAGACGACGTCCTTCTCCAATGGCACAATCACCGTCACCGGCGGCCTTATCGGCATTGCCATGCTTATCATGGGTTGCTTGGAGCTTGTGGGGCTCGGTGATGACGAGAGTTTCTATACTCTCTTGACCACCAACTTCAAGCCGGTCGGATACGGCTATCCGGTCATGCTCGTCATCCTTGGCTGCTTGCTCATTCTCGGCACCATCGCCTTCGTCGGATACACTTTCTCCCCGAAAGCCAAGCGCGAGAACGCTTAAGAGACTGATATACGGAAAAAGCCCCTCGCGGGGCTTTTCATTTTGCTCCGAACTCGGAAGCAGAACTCATTTGATATACGCATCAATGTTCCGGATGGTCAGGTATTCGTCGTAGAGATTGATCGTTTCCTCGTCGGGCTCTTCCAACTCGGCATAGAGCTTTTCCATGGCCTTATCGGGGACGATGCGGTCGTTGTTCCGCATTTTGTTTTGACGGCAGCACGTCTCGTAGGGAATTTTGAAGTATACGAGAACATGGCGGTCAAAGCCCGGCGTTTCCTCGAAGTAGTAGCGGCGGTACTTATTTTGAAGGTTGGTCGCGTCGGCAATGACCGTCGCATCCTCGTGTTCCTGGCCGTATTCGTTTAGGCGCTTCAAATAGGTATCCCAGACCATCCTCTCGTCGCGGAAGTCCTGGGCTTTCCCGAATAGTTCGACCCTGATTTCGTCGCTGCTCACGATATAGGTGTGGGGGTGAGAGGCTTTGTAGGCATTTGCCCAGGTCGACTTGCCGCTTCCTGGCAAGGCCGAGAGAAGAATCAAGGTTCGCATACGCGCCTAGTCTATTGCAAACGGCGACCCTTTTTGAGGGGTAAACGCTTACTTTGGCCTCTTTCTTCCGCGATTAGGGGCTAGTCGCGCTCCCGAATGCTCTATAATCCGGAGTATGAGCAACCTTTCAAACGTTACCCTTTTCTATTTGACCGCCAACCCGTCATTGGCAAGGGAAGTTGCCGCTATCTTGGGAATTCCGCTTTCGGAAAGCGAGGTTACCCATTTTGCCGACGGCGAAGTGCTGGCCCGTCCCCTTTCCAACGTCCGGGGCAAAACCGTTTATGTCATTCAGTCGACGGCCACCCCGGTTTCCGAGCGCCTGATGGAACTCCTCATTTTCATCGACGGCTTACGGAACGCCAAGGCCAAGGAAATCAACCTCGTCATCCCCTATTACGGTTTCAGCCGGCAAGACCGGGTGGCCCGTTCCGGGGAGCCTATCACGGCCAAGCTCGTGGCGAAGCTTTTGGAAACGGTGGGGGTCAATCGGATCATCACGATGGATCTTCATACTCCGCAGATCCAAGGCTTCTTCTCTTGCCCGGTCGACGACCTTTCCCCGATTTCCCTTTTCGGCGAGTATTACCGGAACCTCATTGCCAAAAAGGGCATCCGAAGCGAAGATTGCTGCGTCGTTTCTCCCGACCACGGCTCGACTCATCGCGCCCGAGACTTGGCTTCGGAAATTGCCAACTCCAACCTTGCCATCATCGACAAGAGGCGCCCGGCTCCCAATGTTGCTGAAGTCGTCAACGTCGTCGGGGACGTGAAGGGAAAGCATTGCATTATCGTCGACGATATCATCGACACGGCCGGCACCGTTCTTGCCAGCGTCGATGCCCTTTACCGTCATGGGGCGGCCTCGGTCTACGTCGGAGGTACCCATGGCATCTTCTCCCACGATGCCGTTTCGAGGATCGAGGAAGGCCGCGTCGAGGACCTCGTCGTAACCAACTCGATTGAACGTTCTTACGAGAGTTGGGTGAGCGTGATATCCATCGCCCCGATGATTGCCGGCGTCATCAAAGCTTCCGAGGAAGGGCTTCCGGTTCCCGACTCCTGGATGGCTTTCTATTGATTTCCCCAGCAAAAAGCCTATAGTTTGTCCGCAAACGTGTTCCTCCTCTGAACCACGTATAAAAAACAAGGAGGTCAATTCATGACCGAAAACGCTACGAAGAAAATTGCCGCCAATGCCGTTGTGGCGGCTCTTTACTTCGTCCTCACCATCGCTTTGGGATCGCTCTCCTATGCGGCCATCCAGTTCCGGGTTACCGAGAGCCTGATGCTCTTGTGCTTTTTCCGAACGGACTTCATTTGGGGCCTTACCATCGGCTGTTTCCTCGCCAATCTCGCCTCGCCGGTCGGCTGGCCCGATTGGGTGTTCGGGACGCTCGCCACTTTCCTCAGCTGCCTCTTCATTTCCTATCTTTCCCCGAGGATGCTCCTTGCCGCAATTTGGCCGGTTGTCTTCAATGCCCTGATCGTTGGTGCCGAACTCACCTTTGTCTTCGGGGACTTTTTCTACCTCAACGCCCTCTACGTCGCCATTGGCGAGCTTGCCGTTCTCGCCGTTGGCTATGTCGTTTTCCTTTTGCTGATGCGCAACAAGGCTTTCATGGCCGCCCTCAAGCCGACGATTCACCTCTCAGCGAAGTGGTGAAGGGCCCTCTTCTCGTCTAGAATAGGCGGGCTATGGATAAGAACTTTCGCCTAGAAGTCACCCACGTCGATCCCTCGGGAGCCCGGACCGGCATTTTGCATACCCGTCATGGCGACGTCGAGACCCCGATGTTCATGCCCGTCGGAACCCTCGCGACCGTCAAATGCCTCGATCCGGAAGAGATCAAGGGGCTCGGTTCCGGGGTCATCCTAAGCAACTCTTACCACCTTCACCTTCGCCCGGGTGAGGACATCGTCATGAAGGCCGGCGGGCTTCATAAGTTCATGGGCTATGACGGCCCGATCTTGACCGATAGCGGCGGCTTCCAGGTCTTTTCCTTGGCTAGCAAGCGGGAAATTAGCGAAGAAGGCGTCCGCTTCCGCAATGACTACAACGGGAACATGGAAGACTTCACGCCGGAGAAGGTCATCGCCATCGAGGAAAAGCTTGGGCCCGATATCGCGATGAGCTTCGACGAATGCATTCCCTATCCCGCCGATTACGATTACGTGAAGAAATCGACGGAACGGACCATCCGTTGGGCCAAGCGGGGACTCGCGGCCCACAAGAGGGAAGACCAAGCCCTTTTCGGAATCGTCCAAGGGGGCGACTACGAGGATTTGAGGAAGATGTGCGCCGAGGAACTCGCGAAGCTTCCCTTCGACGGTTATTCGATTGGCGGAACCTCGATCGGAGAACCGAAGGAAGTTTGCTTTAGGATGATCGAATACGCGGTTAAAGGCCTTCCCTTCGATAAGCCCCGTTATCTTATGGGCGTTGGGTCGATCGACTATCTCCTTGGCGGAGCCCTGCGCGGCATCGACATGTTTGATTGCGTCCTCCCCACCCGCCTGGCCCGGCACGGCGCCCTCTTGACTTCGACGGGGCGGATCAATATCCGCGACAGCAAGTACAAGGATGATATCACGCCTCTGGAAGAAGGATGCGACTGCTATGGCTGCACCCATTTCGCCAGAGCCTATCTCCATCACCTTTACGTGACCGGAGAGGAACTTGGAAAGAGGCTGAATACCATCCATAACATCCGCTTCCTTATTCGGGTGATGGAGGGAGCCAGAAGGGCCATCAAGGAAGATCGCTTCGCCTCCTATCTCGAAGAAACTATTGCCAAATTTGGAGATTTAAGGGGGTTTTAGCGGTGGATATTGAACTATTCAATTACGATTTGCCGGAAGAATTGATTGCCCAAAGCCCGAGCAAGGACCGCGACCAATGCCGCCTGCTCCTCGTCGATCGGGAACATCGTTCCTACGAGGATGCCGTCTTTGCCGACATCTTCGATTACCTGCATCCGGGCGACGTCTTGGTGCGAAACGATACGAAGGTCCTTCCTTCCCGCCTCATCGGGACGAAGGAAGAGAGCCGAGGCAAGGTCGAGCTTCTCCTCCTCAAGGACCTCGGGAACGACGAATGGGAATGTCTCGTCGGCCATGCCAAATCGGTCCGCGTCGGCTCGGTCCTCCTTTTTGGCGAAGGGCGCCTCAAGGCCGTTTGCACCGGCGTCTACGACGAAGGCCTGCGTCGGGTCCGCTTCCTCTACGAAGGCATTTTCCTCGAGATTCTCGAAAGCCTTGGGGAGATGCCTCTTCCGCCCTACATCCGGAAGCAGTGCGAAAGCAACGACGAATACCAAACGGTGTATGCCAAGCACCCGGGCTCGGCCGCGGCTCCGACCGCCGGATTCCACTTCACCGAGGAACTCCTTGCCCGGCTTTCGAGGAAAGGCATCGAAATCGTCGATTTGACGCTGGACATCGGCCTTGGTACTTTTCGTCCGGTCAAGGTTAGGGACACGAAAGATCATCACATGCATAGCGAGATGATCCACCTTCGGAAAGAAGCGGCCGAGGCTCTTTGCCGTGCAAAGGAACAAGGGCGAAGGATCGTGGCCGTCGGGACGACCTGCGTTCGGACCCTCGAGGCTGTTTATTCTAAATACGGGACTTTCGTTCCGGTCGACGAGCCGACGGACATCTTCATCGCCCCGGGTTATGAATTCAAAGCCGTCGATGCTTTGATCACGAACTTCCATCTCCCGAAGAGCACCCTCATCATGCTCGTCTCGGCTTTCATGGGCCGCCAATTCGCCTTGGAGTGCTACCGCCACGCCGTGGAGGAACGCTATCGCTTCTTCTCCTTCGGCGACGCCATGTTCATCTACGGGGCTTACGACTATTCGAAGGCCAACATCGATGGGTAATCGCTACGTCGATTTCGACCGTCTTTTCCTTGAGGAAATCGAGTGCCTCGATGGGCGAAAGCCCCGTCTTCTTTTGCATGCTTGCTGCGGGCCTTGCTCATGCCATCCCCTCGAGGAACTTCTTCCCCATTTCGAGGTAACCATCCTTTACAGCAACTCGAACATTTACCCCCGGGTCGAATTCGAGCGGCGGGAGAAGGAACTCATGACTCTTTTGGCCGACCTTCGCCGGGATTGGGGCTGCCATGTCGGCCTCATGCTCGACGATTATGACTACGAAGGTTACATGGCGGAACTTCGGGGCTACCCCCAGGCGAAAGAGGGCGGGGCGCGTTGTCAGGCCTGCTATGAAAAACGCCTGCGCCGAGCTTTCGAGGTCGCCTCGGAAAACGGCTTCGAGTACGTAACGACGACGTTGACGCTCAGCCGTTTCAAGCCTTCCCAGATCATCAACCGCATCGCGGATAAGGTCGCCCTGGATTTCCCGGACGTGAAATACCTCCATAGCGATTTCAAGAAGCGGGGCGGGATCGACAAGGGCAAGCTGATCCAGCGGAAGTACGGCCTTTACCAGCAGCTATATTGCGGCTGCGAGTTCTCCTATGCGGGCGGCCTCGAGCGGGCGGCAAAACAGGGGCTCAAAGAGCTCTACCACCCCCTTGACGACCCTGAAGGACACCCGAAAAACGATTAGCGTTTTTGTTCACAATGCACAAAGTTTTGATTGCTTGAACGATTGTTCCAATAAAAAATCCCGATAAAACCGCATCCTTTTGGAAAGAACCGAAAAGGCCGGATGGCTTCTCGAATTTTTGGCTTGTTTTCACCTACGCGCGAAGGTAAACTTTCGCACGCTGGCGCCAGCGATGATTCGCGATGTTGCCGACACGCTAAGAGGCGTTGAAGTCTCGAGGCTTAGTCGGGGAACTCGCGGAGAGCTGACTCCGGAAGCCAAGTTGAAACACAAAGGAGGAAAGACATGGCGAACAATCCAGCCTTGCGGATAAGGCTACAAGCTTACGACCACAAGATCCTCGACACCGCTGTCGAGAAGATCGTCGAAGTGGCCAAGAAAACGGGCGCCCAAGTGGTCGGCCCGGTCCCGCTTCCGACCGAGAAGCAGGTCTACACGATTCTCCGCGCTACCTTCAAGTACAAGGACAGCCGGGAACAATTCGAGATCCGGACCCACAAGCGCCTTCTCGATCTCGTCGATCCGAAGAAGGAAACGGTGGAAGCCATCAGGAAACTGGATCTCCCCAACGGCGTCGATATTAAGGTCGAGGCCAAGGCTCCGAAGGCCAAGAAGTAAGGAGGGACTTAGATGAAATCCATTCTCGGAAGAAAGATGGGCATGACCGAAGTCTTCGCCAAGGACGGGACGATGTATCCCGTCACGGTGATCGAAGTCCTGCCCAACGTCGTCCTTCAGAAGAAGACGAAGGAAAAGGACGGCTATGAAGCCCTCCAAATCGGCTATGAAGAACTTCCGCTCCGCCTCGCCAACAAGCCGCGGCTCGGCATCTTCAAGAAAGCCGGCGTCACCCCGAAGCGGCACATCGCCGAGCTGAAGGGCGACGAAATCTACGGAAGCAAGAACGTCGGCGACACGATCGACGCTTCGATCTTCCAGACCGGCGAAGTGGTCGACGTCCTCGGGACGACCAAGGGCCACGGCTACAGCGGCACCATCAAGAAGTACGGCAACCACATCGGCCCGAAGGCCCACGGCAGCGGCTATCACCGCCAAATCGGCTCCCTTGCCAATAACGGGCGTTGCAATAACCGCGTCATCCCGGGCAAGACGATGTCCGGCCACTGGGGCCCTGAGCACGCGACGATCCTCAACGTCACGGTCATCGAATCGAATGCCGAAAAGGGCTACATCCTCGTCAAGGGCGGCGTCCCGGGTCCTCGCAAGAGCCTCGTGATGCTCCGCTCCGCCATCCTCACCCAGTTCAAGAAGCCTGAGGTGAAGGAACTCATCGACCGGACCCCGGTCAAGGAAAACGCGCCCGCGCAGGAAGCCCCTGCCGAGCAGCCGAAAGGAGAATAAGGAATGGCTGAGAAGAAATTGTCGGTCGACCTCCTTAAGATGACCGGCGAAAAGGCCGGCACGGTCGATCTCTCCGAATCGGTCTTCGGGGTCGTCGACGCCAACATCCAGTGCGTCCACGATGCCGTGGTCACCGAAGAGGCCAACGCCCGCCAGGCGACGGCCAAGACCAAGAAACGCCACGAAGTCCGCGGCGGCGGCAAGAAGCCCTGGCGCCAGAAGGGCACCGGGCGGGCCCGCGCCGGCTCGATCCGCTCTCCGCTCTGGGTCGGCGGCGGCACGGTCTTCGGACCCGATGGGAACCAGAACTACAAGCTCTCGCAAAACAAGAAAGCCCACACCCTGGCCCTCCGCACCGTCCTCTCGCAAAAGGTCAACAACGGCCTCGTGATCGTGGACAAGATCGAGCTGAAGGAAATCTCGAGCAAGGAATTCGCTTCCGTCCTCAAGAACCTCAAACTCGACGGCAAGAAAGTCCTCTACGTCACCGACGGGAGCGACGAGAAGCTCATCAAGGCGGCCCTCAACCTCGCGAAGGTCGGCATCCGCGCCTACTCGAACGTCTCGGTCCGCGATGTGCTCAACAGCAACGCTCTCCTCATGGATGAGAGCACCCTCGAGAAACTTCAAGGAGGCCTCCAATAATGGCTGAAGAAAAGAAAGAGACCGGGAAGGCGGCTCCGAAGGCCGCCAAGGAAGAGACGAAGAAGGTCTTCGCCTCTCCCAACGAGCACGACTACGAAGTCATCCTCGAACCGATCATCACCGAAAAGAGCATGGCTCTTCTCCAGAATGACGGGAAGGTCACCGTGAAGGTTGCCACTTCGAGCAACAAGAGCGAGATCAAGGACAGCTTCCAGCGCCTCTACCAAGTGGCGGTGGAAGACGTCAAGGTCGCCAACGTGATTGCCAAGGAGAAATCCCGCGGCTCGCGTTACAAGGGCCGCGTCAGCGGCTACAAGAAGGCCATCGTTACCCTCAAGGAGGGCAACGCGGTCGACCTCTTCAAGGAGTAGTCCCTGAAGGGAAGGCAGGAAACCGCCTCCTCTATATAAGAGGAAAGAGACCGCTATAGGAGTAAAACAATGGCTATCAAGACGTATCGGCCGTATACGAAGAGCCGTCGGAACATGACGACCATCAGCTACGGCGAACTTAGCAAAGTCGCTCCTGAGAAAAGCCTCCTCGCCCCGAAAAAGCAC
>CASFWS010000003.1 GCA_949298295.1 uncultured Bacillota bacterium
TGGTAACCGGCCCCCTGCCATGCGGATTTTATGTTGTTGCATGGATTGGCGTTTTTGGGTTTTTCAATTAAAGCGACCGGGTTGGCCCCCATCGCCAATAACAAGGTGTTGATCAGCCCATCCTCTTTGTTAAGCAAATTCATCCAGAGCATCGAGGTGACGGCCAAGGAAAGCATGACCGGGCAGAAGAAAGCCCAGCGGAGGAATTTGTTGCCGTGGGAGACGTGCTTGAGGATCAAGGCCAAGCCGAGGGCGGTCCCGAATTGCAAAGGCATGACCCCGGCCACGAAATAGAGGGTATTGCGAAGCGCTTCCCCCACCCGGTGGTCGGAAAAGACCCGGGCGATGGTGTCGAAACCGACCCAATCGAAATTCCCGATGGTCATCAAGTTGGCGTTGGTGAAGGCGAAGGCCAGTGAGATGACGATCGGCAGGAAGATGAAGATGATGGCTAAGATGACGGCCGGCAGCATAAATCCGAGGGCCGTCAAAGACTCTCGGATATTGTATTCCTGCCCAAACAGCCGGAAGTTGCCCGGCCGCCGGCGGTCGACGATGTTCTCGATCCGCATAGCCAGCGACCTCAGTTGGCGATTTGATCGGCGTCGACGGTCGCGGCCTGCTCGGCCACGTATTCGGCTAAATCGTAATCGCCGCCGTAATAATCCTGGTTGCGCATGTAGGTGAGGATGTCGGAGAACGCCTGCCGGAGCTGCGGGTATTTGACCTGCTTCGGACGAGTGAATTTGTTGGCGGAAAGACTATCGGCCAGCACCTTGGCCGGGCCGGTCTGCAGTTCCTCGATCTCGGAAAGGGATTCTTTGTTCGTCGGATAAGTCCCGATTCCGTAATACATTTCCTCGGACGACTGCTTGCCGGTTAAGTAGAGCAAGGCCTCGACCGCGGCGTCCATCTTCTCCTCCCGGCAATCCCGGGTGATTCCAAAAGCATAGGACCCGCAGGGGATGGCGGTTTCGTCGCTCTTGTTGCCGTTTTCGTCCTCGTAGACCGGGAACGGCATGATCCCATATTCCGATTCGAATCCGGGGTAGTCGTTCTTGATGGTCCGGATATCCCAAGGGCCGTAGACGGAGAAAGGGATCTGGCCTTGGACGAAAGCCAGTTCATTGCTCCCGGTGTAAATCCAACGTTCGTTGGCGGAAAGCCCTTCGGTCCCATAGAACGGCTCAAGCTGCTCGAGCCCCGCCATCGCCTCCGGGCTCGTTAAAGCCTCCTCCACGTGGTTATCGGTCCCGAAGTGGCCGCCGGCGCTGTAGATAAGCGGAGAATAGAGATACATGTCGCCGTCGGTGCCGAAGCCGTTATGGAGGTTGATTTGATACGGCTTCCCGGCCGCGTAAAGCTTCTTCTGGGCTTCATGGACGTCTTTCCAGCTCCAAGGATTCTCAAGGGTGCCGAAATCCTCACCGGTGTAACCAACGGATTCGAGCATCGTCTTGTTGTAATAAAGACCGCCAGGCGCTTCCATGCCCGAAAGCGTGTAGAGCTTGCCATCGATCGTCCCTTGGTCGATGACCGAATCGACATAAGCGTTTTTCTCGTCTTCGCTAATGTAGTCGTCGATGCTTTGGATAATCTCATAATGGACGCGGGAGGCCACTTCCGAGCTATCGACGGCCAAGATATCTGGGAGCCCGCCGGTGACGAGGGCCGCGCTGATCCGGGTCTCGATGTTGGTGCCCAAGAATTCCATCGTCAGTTGGACCCGATCCCCCGATTCGGTGGTTATGCCCGCCTGATTGAAACTATCCATGATGGACTTGTAGATCTTCCCTTCGTCCTCGGATTCGTTTTTATGGACCCAAACATTGATGATCTTTGTCGTCACGACATGAACGCTGCCGTCGGAATCGGTAGAATAAGAGGTGAGTACGTCGCCGGGATCTTTAGGGCCGCAGCCGGTTAAGGCGGTCAAGCCCAATAGAGTGAGGGAAAGAAACTTGAATTTTTGCATTGGGAGGACTCCTTCGAAGTCAATGTGGGCACGTTCCCACATGCATATTGAATACTCTCCTCGACACTTCGTCAAGGAAAAACTGGAAGCGCTTTCGCCAAATGGTTCGGACCATTCGGTCAAAGTAAGCCTGGCTATACCGCCCCAAGGCGAATAGTCAAAATCGCTTAGGCGGCACGATCAAAACCCGATTATGCCCGAAAGCCTTTCGTTTTGCGGAGTAAATGATTCGCTTTCGTCCTTTTTGCCTACACAGTTGCCAAAGATCATTTATCCAGCGCGAATTGGTGGGCTTCGTCCAACCAACCGAATAATTCCAAGTCCAGGTCCCCCATCGATCCAATTGGAATATGAGTGGTAAACCGGCCCGGATAAGGCTCAACCACCATCATCAGACGTTGGCTAGTCACCGGGCTTGGCATCCCCAAAGTCAAAACGAAATAATCTTTCGGAAGATTCGGAGCCCTTTTGAAGCGAAGGAAGGAAACGCAGGCGTAAAGATGCTTGTCGATAAAGGATATCTGGGTGTTCTTGACTTGAACGATAGTCAAAGGGTAGAGGCGCCTGATCTGTTCCAAAAGTTCCTCGTAAAGCGGCCATAACCCCGGCTTGTTCCGGAAAAACTGCTCTTCGTGATTAACCGGCTGACCCATATCCCCCATTATCTTAGCTACTTTTAGGAAAACGGACCATTCAATCACTCTTATGGCGGAGACAGGCAATCGTGAGATATCGCCAAGCAACGTTTTGATTTTGCGGCACTTAAATCGAATAAAGCGAACAAAAAGCCCCCGGTTAAGGGAGCCTTGCTTGTTTCCTATAGCCCGGATAGGCGGGCGAAGGGTGTCGCTGCACGGAGCCATCCGTCCCCGAAACTACGATCTTCTCCCTTCCAAGGCGATCATGCCGCTTTTCCATAAATCCGCGAACGACTTCTTCAAAACATCCTTTGCCCATGCCCAGGCAACCAGGCAAAGGGAAAACGCAGGCCGCATCTTACTTATCCGGACTAGCCACGGGGCGATCCGGGCTTGTCTGGGAAGCGTTTTTGAATTCGCCAAGGCATAGGAAAAAGGCCTCGCCGAGGAGGCCCATGGAGGACGGTTCTTGCCGTAATTTCCGGGGCAATCGAGCCCGGGAAACTACAACAGATTCGATTAGCGTTGGCCCGGATACGGGAGAAGTCCCATGTAGCGGGCGTTTTTAATGGCCGTGGCAAGCTGGCGTTGGTACTTGGCGCTGGTGCCGGTCGAAGCGCGCGAGGCGATCTTCCCGTCGGCATTGATGAAGCGCTGGAGAAGTTCCACATCCTTGTAGTCGATGTACTTGATGTGGTTCTTCGTGAAGTAGCAAACCTTCTTGCGAGGGCGCATTTTCTTGTAAGCCATGGCTGTTGTTTCCTTTCTTCGTTAAAAAGGCATGTCGTCGTCTTTGATGTCGAAACCGTCGTCGAGGCTCGGCTCCTCGCTCGGCGAGGGGCGGTTAGAAGCGGGCCGCGGGGATGAAGGCATGTCGCTTTCGTATCCGCTATCGCCCGGCTTGGCGCCTTTCGGGTCGAGGAACTCGACGCTGTCGCACACGACTTCCGTCGAGGTCACGTTGTTGCCATTCCGATCGGTGTATGTCCGTTGCTGAAGGCGGCCGTCCACGCCGACAAGGCTTCCCTTGTGGGTGAAGCGGCTGACCGTCTCGGCGCGCTGGCCGAACACCGAGCATCCGATGAAGAGCGTTTGCTTCTCGCCGTTGGGACCCTTGCGGTTATCGTCGACGGCAATCCTGAAGGAGAGGACGGAAAGACCGGAAGTGGTCTTGCGGAGTTCGGGGTCGCGAGTCATGCGGCCAATGAGAATGACGCGGTTCAACATGTTCGATTCAGATCCTGCTTTCTCGCTTATTCCTTGTCGGTAATGACAAGATTGCGGATGACGTTCTGGTCGAGCTTCGCGATCCGGCGGAACTCATCGAGGGAAGCGATGTCGGTCGAGACTTTGACGACGACATAGTAACCCTTGGTGAGCTTCTTGATCGGGTACGCGAAGGTTTTCTCGCCCAGCTCCTTGACGTCGGCGACCTTTCCGCCACCGGCCTCGAGGATGCCATGGAGCTTCGAGATCTCGGCCTTCCTGGTTTCTTCGTCGAGCGAAGAGTTCAGGATGTACATGATCTCGTACTTTCTGTACTTATCCATTGTCGCACCTCCTAATTTCGGTCTATGGGCCGCGTCGAAGCACGGCCATAAGAGTGTGTAGCCCCGTCCTTCGCAGGGCCGGAATATTATATTATCCGACCTAGGTCGAGGCAACTTGCATTTTCGCCAAGGGGAGGGACAGCGACCTCCCTCCACTTACTTATACAATGAAAAAGGGCGGTTGGGCCCTTTTTCCTTAATTTCAGCGGTCCTTGAGGGTCGGGAAGAGGAGAACCTCGCGAATCGTCTCCTGCTCGGTAAGAAGCATCGTGAGACGGTCGATCCCAACCCCGATGCCACCAGCGGGAGGCATCCCGTACTCGAGGGCATCGAGGAAGGAGAAGTCGATGTCGGCGGCTTCTTCGTCGCCGCGCTCGCGGGCGGCCAGCTGAGCTTCGAACCGCTCCTTCTGATCGAAGGGGTTGTTCAGCTCGCTATAGGCGTTGCAGAACTCGGTTCCGCCGATGAAAAGCTCGAAGCGGTCGACGAAGCGCGGATCAGCCGTCTTCTTGGTGAGAGGGGAAACCTCAATCGGATAAGTATGGACGAACGTCGGCTGGATGAGCGTCGGTTCGACGAACTCGTCGAAGAAGGCCTGCATCACATAGCCAGTCGAATTCCAAGACTTCTCGAGGAGCACCTTATGTTCCTTGGCAAGTTCCACCGCTTTTTCAAAGGGAATGTCGTCCCGGAAGTCGATTCCGGTCTTTTCCTTGATGGCTTCCGCTTGGGAGATGCTCCCAAAAGGCTTCGAGAGATCGATGCCGTGGCCGCGCCAACGGAAGACGTCCTTCCTCATCGTCTTCGCGGCAAGCTCATGGAGGAGGCCTTCGACCCAGGCGGCCATGTCGCGGAGGTCGCCATAGGCTTGGTAAAGCTCAATCGTCGTGAATTCCGGGTTGTGCTTGGCATCGATTCCTTCGTTGCGGAAAATGCGGCCGATTTCGTAAACCCGGTCGATTCCCCCAACCATGCATTTCTTAAGGTTCAGCTCGGTCGCGATCCGTAGATAGAAATCCCGGTCGAGGGCATTGTGGTGCGTGACGAAAGGCCGGGCCGCCGCACCGCCGAGAATCGGGGAGAGGATGGACGTTTCGACCTCGACGAACCCCCGCTCGTCGCAATACTTCTGGATGCCCCGGATGATCCGCGGACGGGCAAGGGCGATCTCCCGCGAGTCGTCATTGACGAGGAGGTCGAGATAACGCTTCCGGTAACGGTCCTCGGTATCGGTAAGGCCGTGGAACTTTTCCGGGAGGGGCTTAAGGCATTTCACGAGGTGGGTATACTTCTCGACCTTGATGGTCAGCTCCCCCGTCCTCGTCTTCATGAGCGTCCCTTCGATTCCGACGATATCGCCGAGGTCGGCCAGTTTGAAGACGGAATAGGAATGTTCGCCGACGACGTCTTTGCCGATCCAAAGCTGGATCGAGCCATAGGTATCCTTTAGCTTCGCGAAGCTCGCCTTGCCCATCCTCCGGATGGCCATTAAGCGCCCCGCGACGTTGACGTTAACCGGGCTCGCTTCGAGTTCCTCGGCCGTTTTCTCCGCAAAAGCGGCCCGGATGTCGCAAATCCGGTCTTTCCACTCGTAGCGGGCGCCGAAAGGATCGACCCCGAGTTCCTCATACTTCGGAAGCTTGGCCCGGCGGGCTTCTTCCTGGTCAGACAGTTTCGTTTCTTCCATCGATTTTACCCCTGAAAATGCTTAGTGATTTTACCTATTTTCCCGGCTGCTTTCACTACCCCGAAAAAGGAAAGCCCCCGGCCGGAGCCGGGAGCAAAGGAGCGAGGCTTAGGCGTTCGCCGCCCGGTGTCCGGTGTAGAGCTGATAGTACTTGCCCTTCTTGGCGATGAGGTCGTCATGGTTGCCGCGTTCGATGATGCGACCTTGGTCGAGGACCATGATGACATCGCTGTTTTGGATGGTCGATAGACGGTGGGCGATGACGAACACCGTCCGCCCCTTCATGATGGCATCCATGCCGTCTTGGACAAGGGCCTCGGTCCGGCTGTCGATCGAGCTCGTCGCCTCGTCGAGGATCATGACGGGCGGGTCGCTTACGGCGCAGCGGGCAATCGAGAGAAGCTGGCGCTGGCCTTGGGAAAGGGAAGCCCCGCCGTTGATGAGGACGGTATCGTAGCCGTTGGGCAGGTTCCGGATGAAACTGTCGGCGTTGGCCAGCTTGGCTGCCCGCTCGACTTCTTCGTCGGTCGCCTCGAGGCGCCCGAAGCGGATGTTCTCCCGAACCGTCCCGGTGAAGAGCTTGGTGTCCTGAAGGACCATGCCAAGCGACCGGCGGAGGTCGCTCTTCTTGATCTTGTTGATGTTGATGTCGTCGTAGCGGACCTTCCCGTCGGCGATGTCGTAGAAACGGGTCAGAAGGTTGGTGATGGTCGTCTTGCCGGCTCCGGTCGGGCCGACGAAGGCGATTTTCTGCCCCGGCTTGGCGTAAAGGGTGTTGTCATGGAGGACAGTCTTGCCGTTTCCATAGGCAAAATCGACGTTGTACATGTCGATTTTCCCCTGGAGCCAGGTGTAGGAAGTCGGGGAACCGTCTTTGTGGGGATGTTTCCAAGCCCACTTGCCGGTCCGTTCGGATGTTTCCACCGGATTGCCATTTTCGTCTTCCCTCGCGTAGCAAAGCTCCACATAGCCCTCGTCGGTCTCGCTCGGCTCGTCGCCCATCGCGAAGATCCTGGTGGCCCCGGCCAAGGCGAGAGCCGCGATGTTCAGCTGCTGGGAAACCTGGCCGATCGGCTGGACGAAGGACTTCGAGAACATGAGGAAGGAGATGATGTTCCCGACCTCGATGGCATGGAAGCCGGTGAGAGAAAGCGACTGGAAGCCGTTTTGAGCCCCCATGACGATGGCAAGGCCGCCTAGCAAGGCGATGATGGCATATTGGAGGTTGCCCAGCTGATTGACGGCCGGCATGAGGATCGAGGCATAACGGTTGGCCTTGACCGAGTAGGCATAAAGATCGTCGTTGTGCTCGCGGAAGTGGAGAATGTTCCGCTCCTCGTAATTGAACACCTTGACTACTTTCTGGCCGGTGACCATTTCCTCTATGTAGCCGTTGGTCTTGCCAAGCTCGATCTGCTGGGAGATGAAGTACTTGGACGAGCGCTTGGCAATGACCCGGGTAAGGAGGAACATCGCCGCCGCGAAGAGTACGACGACCGCGGTGAGGAGGAAGTCGGTGATAAGCATCATCAGAAGGCAGATGACCATCGTCGCGACGGCCGAGGCGATCATCGGGAGGGCCCGGGAAAGGAATTCCCGGAGGGCATCGACGTCGTTGGTGTAAATCGACATGATGTCCCCGTGCGTCCGGCTATCGAAGTAGGAAATCGGAAGGGCGAGCATGTGGTTGAAGAGATCGTCGCGGATCTCCTTCATGACCCCTTGGGCGATCTTCGCCATGAAATAGTTGTAGAAATAGCCGCCCACCAGACCAAGGGCATAAACCCCGGCCATGACCGCGATCATGATGGTGAACTCCGGGGGGAGGGACGTGGCTCCTGCTCTCAAGGCCGGGGTGATGTAGTCGTCGACGATGACCGTGCCGACGATGTAGCTTCCAACGGCGCCGGCCCCGCTATTGAGGACGATGCAAAGAAGGACGAAGGCAAATTGCCAAGGATAGTCCTTGAGGACCATCTTCACGAGCCGCCCGATGGCGCCACGCCGGTCCTTCTTCGAGACATTCATGGCCCCCGCCTTGGCGGTAGACCTCAGGTTATTCCGCGGCATCGAAGTCGCCTCCTTTCAACTGGGATTCGTAGAGTTCGCGGTAGACGTTGCAGTTTTCCATGAGCTCGGCGTTGTTTCCGTTGGCGATGATTCGCCCTTCGTCGATGACCAGAATGTGGTCGCAATCGCGGACCGAAAGGACCCGCTGGGCAATGATGAACTTGGTGACGTCCTTCCGGCTGTTCGCGAGCCCTTCGCGGATCATCGCGTCGGTATGGGTGTCGCAAGCCGAAGTCGAATCGTCGAGGATGAGGATCTTCGGGTTCTTGAGAAGGGCTCTCGCGATGCAAAGCCGTTGCTTTTGCCCGCCCGAGACATTCGTCCCGCCTTCGGCAATCGGGTGATCGAGGCCGTCGGCGAAGCCTTTGATGAAAGGCGTCGCCTGGGCGATGTCGCAAGCCCGCCAGATTTCCTCATCGGGCGCGTATTCGTTGCCCCAAAGGAGGTTGCTCCGGATCGTCCCGGTGAAGAGGGTGTTTTTCTGGAGAACGACGGCAACCGCGTCGCGGAGGCACTTGATGTCGTAATCCCGGACGTCGACCCCGCCGACCTTCACCGAGCCTTCGGTAACGTCGTAAAGGCGGGCCAATAGAGAGACGAGGGTCGTCTTCGAAGAACCGGTCGGGCCGATGATGCCGATGGTCTCGCCCGGCTTGAAGTGGAGGTCGATGTCATGAAGGACCGGCTTCCCCTCGTTGTACTCGAAGCTCACGTGGTCGAAGTCGACCTGACCGTCCTTGACCGTCGTCACGGCCCCGCCGACCTTCTCGATTTGGGCCCCGAGGCAAAGCTTGACCCCGTCTTCGAGATCGATCGCGGACTCCGTCCCGACCGAGAGTTCGACGTCAGGAAGGGAGATGGACTTCTCGCTGCCGCCATAGACGGCCGTGAGGACATTGCCCTCGATTTTGGTCGGGATGCCGGTAAGCTCTTTCCCTTCCGGGGCATAGAAGCGCGGGGTGAGGACCGCCCTCAAGCGTTCCTTCGCGCCTCTTGGGGCATCGATCACGGCCTGAGAGCCGGACAGGAAGAAAGGAATCGATACCTCTTCCTCGGCCTTCAGCTCGCCCGCTTCGATATAGACGCGCCCTCCGCGGAAGGAAAGTTTTCCCTCGGCAAGCGCTTCGGCCTCGGCTTTCGGGCTCTTGATGTCGGGTTCTTCGTCGATGATCTCGACGATACGCTCCGCCGAGTTCCGGGCAATGATGATCATGACGTAAACCATCGAGATGAGCATGAGGCTCATCATGATCATCATCGTGTAAGAGACCATCGTCGAAAGGGCGCCGACGTCGAGGGCCTCCGCCCCGCTCGAGACGATGATTTCCGAGCAGAGGTAGGAAATGAGGAGGATGGCCAAGAAGACGGTTCCCTGCATGATTGGGCTATTGAAGGAAAGGATCCGCTCGACATAGATGAAGGAATCGTAGATGAACCTCGATACCTTGCCGAACTTGGCCTTTTGGTATTCCTCGCGGTTGAAGCTCTTGACGACCCGAATGCCGTCGACATTCTCCTGGACCTCCTGATTGAGGGTGTCGTAGGTCGTGAAGATCTTCTCAAAGGTCGGGTGGACGAACTTCGCGATGAAGATGAGGAGGAAAAGGACGATTGGGATGATGATGAGGAAAATCCACGCCAGCTGCCAAGCGGTGACGAAGCACATGACCGTGGCGAAAATCATCATGAAGGGCGCCCGCATGACGGCCCTGATGATCTGCATGAAGGCGTTCTGGACGTTGGTGACGTCGGTCGTCGTCCGGGTAACGATCGAGGAAGTCGAGAAGCGGTCGATGTTCTTGAACGAATACGACTGGATCTTCACGAACATCGCTTCCCGGAGGTTCTTGGCAAAGCCGGCCGCGCTGGCGGCAGCCCAGTATCCGGCCGCGATGCCAGTGACGGCCGCGACGATCGCAAGCCCGGCGATGATCCCGGCGTACATATAGAGGTTGTTGAGACCTTCTTGCTGAGACGCCGTCTCGGCTTGCCGGACCGAATTGACGACGTACTGGGTAAAGAAGGCGACGAGAATCTCGCAAGCCGTCTCGATGAAAACCATGGCCCAAGTCAGGAGGGTCTCCCGCCAATAGCCATGCACGAACCCGATTAAATGCTTGATGGTCTTCATTTGCCTTCCTCCTCGTTACCCACCTTCAGATCGCGGAGGCAGTTTTCCCTGATTCGGGTCAAGACCGCCCGGAAAGAACCCAGTTCTTCCTCGCTTAATCCGGCGGCCATTTGCTCCTCGCAATCGGCGAGGACTTGCTTCATGGCGCTGACGGCAGCGGCTCCGCTCGAAGTGAGGGAGATGATTTTCTTCCGCTTGTCGCTGGGATCGAGTTCCGCCGTGACATAGCCCTTCCTAATCAGTTGGGAAAGCATTTGGGACGTGGAGGACTTGTTGACGCGGCTCGTCGCCATGATTTCGTTGGCGGTCGTCCTTCCGCCCTCGTGCCGGGAGATGGTCCTCAGCACCATGCCTTCGGTTCCCGAAAGGTTCGGGAAGACGGGCTGCATTTGCCCATCGACGAAGCGCTTGATCGCCCGCTCCGTAATCTTGATTTCAACGCCCAACGGTTTCGTTTCCATATAATTAGTTCGCTACCAAACGGCGCTTATTTTAACCGCCTTTGGAAACAAGGCAAGTGCCCAAATCAAAAAAGCCCTTAGAGAGGGCTTAGGACGGTTCGCTTCCCTTAAAGACGGCCGCTCGCTTCGACCCGGGCGAGGACCTTTTCGAGGTCAGAAGCCGTATAGCAAAGCGTCGCGATGTCGTTGCGGATTTTCTTGTAGCCCCGAAACCCCCGGAAGAAGTGCGGAAGGAGTCCCCGCAGTTCTTTGACGGCAACCCTTTCGCCCTTTTCCTTGATGAGCCGGTACATGAAATCCCTCGCAAAACCCACCTCTTCGTGCAAAGACGGGGCGGGAAGGGTTTCCTTTCCTGCCACTAGGAGGTTGATGTTGGAAACGAGTTGAGGATTGCCAAGGCCGCCCCGGGCAACCATGACGTAGGAGGCGCAGGTAACCTTCATGGCCGCGATGGCATCTTCCGGGGCAAAGATGTCCCCCGAGATGCATAGAGGGATGCTAAGTTCCTCTCCGAAGCCCTTCAGCCAATCGTGATGGGCCTTCCCGGAATAGAGTTCCGAGGTCGCCCGGCTATGGATGGTAAGAAGGGCGACGCCGGCCGCAACGAGGGCAGCTGCGTTTTCCCGGAAGTTGACGTGCTCGAGGTCATAGCCGAGCCGGATCTTGGCCGTAACCGGCTTATGGGAGGATGATACGACGGCCCGGGCATAGGCATAGAGTCGCGCGGTGTCCTTCAGGAAGGAGGAGCCGGCCCCGGTCTTCGTCACTTTATGGACCGGGCAGCCGAAATTGAGGTCGAGAAGGTCATATTCCGCTTTGCTTTCGAGGATCCCCACCGCTTTGGCCGAGATTTCGGGGTCGGAACCGAAAAGCTGTAGGGCAACCGGGCGGTCGAGCAAGGACGTCTTGAAATACCCCTCCGTTTTCTTGTTGCCGTAGACGATCGCGCAGTCGCTGACCATCTCCGAGAAGGAAAGGGCAACCCCGAAGGGCTTCATGAACTCGCGATAGGAAAGCGAGGTGACCCCAGCCATCGGTCCCAAGAGGACCACTCCCTCGATAGGGATGCCGCCGATCGTTCCCATAAGGCGAAAAGAAGGCCAAATGGCCTTCTATTCTTTTTTCTCCTTGCTGGATGGCTGGCTTACCACCGCTTCGCCCGGGTCTTCCTCGGGCTTCGGCTCGGGCGTTAAAGGCGGCTCATCCGGCTTTGCCGCCGCCTCAGTAGACGGCGGAACCCCTTCGGGGCTAGAGGCAGAACCGGAGGCAATGTCAGCCTTCTCCTTCTTCGGAAGGGCGCCGGTATTGACGAGGGAGGCGATTTCCTCGGCGGTGATCGTCTCCTTCTCGAGAAGGGTCGTGGCAATGAGCTCAACGTCTTTCCGATGGGCATTGAGGATCTCGATGGCCTGGCGGTGGGCCGTCTCGATGATGTCGCGGACGGCTTTGTCGATTTCGTAGGCGACCTGGGTTGAGAAATTCTTCTGGCTGTCGGTATAGTCGCGGCCAAGGAAAACCGAGGTCGTCGAACGCTCGTACTGGATCGGCCCAAGCTCCGACATCCCGAAGTTGGTAACCATCATCCGGGCTAGGCGCGTCGCCTGCTGAATGTCGTTTTCGGCTCCCGTCGAGATATCGTCGAAGAAGATTTCCTCGGAGGAACGGCCGCCGAGAAGGCCGGTGATTTCCGCCAGGAGTTCCTTCTTGGTCATGAGGAAGCGGTCGTCTTCCGGCGTCATGAGGACATGGCCGCCGGTATTGCCGCGGGGAATGATCGTGATCTTCTGGACCTTTTGGCTATGGGGAAGGACCAAGCCGATGACGGCGTGCCCGGCTTCGTGGTAGGCGTCGATCTTCCGCTCGGCCTCGCTCATGCCGCGGCCGCTTTTGGCCGGGCCGGCGATCCGGCGGTCGATGGCCTCGTCGACCTCAGCCATCCCGACCCCGTCTTTATGGAAGCGAACGGCCAAGATGGCGGCTTCGTTCAGGATGTTCTCGATGTCCGCCCCGGAGAAGCCGACGGTTTCCTTCGCCAGTTCGGCGAAATTGACGTCCGGAAGGATCTTCTTGTTCCGGGCATGGACCTTGAAGATGGCCTCCCGGCCGGCCCGGTCGGGAAGCGAGACGGTGATGATTCGGTCAAAGCGGCCGGGCCGGGTGAGGGCCGGGTCGAGGACGTCGTCGCGGTTGGTTGCCGCCATGACGAGGATGCCGGAGTTGTATTCGAAGCCGTCCATCTCGACGAGGAGCTGGTTGAGGGTTTGCTCGCGTTCGTCGTTGCCGCCGCCAAGCCCGGCGCCGCGCTGGCGGCCGACGGCATCGATCTCATCGATGAAGACGATGCAAGGAGCC
The DNA here is from genome assembly GCA_949298295.1 of uncultured Bacillota bacterium. Lineage (GTDB taxonomy): Bacteria > Bacillota_I > Bacilli_A > RFN20 > CAG-826 > UBA4951. The sequence continues at coordinate 12,865 of CASFWS010000003.1, forward strand.
GTCTGCTTGGCTTTCTTGAAGAGGTCGCGGACCCGTCCGGCGCCGACGCCGACGAACATCTCGACGAAGTCCGAGCCGGAAATCGAATAGAAAGGAACCCCGGCTTCGCCGGCCACGGCCTTGGCAAGGAGAGTTTTGCCGGTGCCCGGAGGCCCGACGAGGAGAACGCCCTTCGGGAGGCGAGCGCCGTATTTCGAATACTTCTTAGGTTCTTTGAGATAATCGACCATCTCGACCATCTCGGCTTTCTCTTCGTCGCAGCCGGCCACGTCGTCAAAGCGGACGCGGCTGGCTTCCCGACGGGCGCTCGACTTGTTGAAGTCCATGACCGACTTCCCGCCGGCGGCCCCCATCGAGGCATTGAGGCGCGAGATGAAGATGGCGCCAACAATTACGATGATGAGGATGCTCACGATGGTCGGGCCCCAAGCGTCCCACCATGAAACCTGGAAGGCATTGACTTCGTTATAGGAACCGTCGGAAGGAAGGTTCAGATCGTAAATCGGATTGCTTACGACCTCGTTCCATTCGGCGACCTTGCTCTCGAAGATGGTCTGGTAGGAAAGGTGCTGCTTGACGGTTTCGTCCGTCGAGAGACTCCAATCGTTCATCCAGCGGTTGTTCGAAATGGTGACCGTGAAGGAATAGGAGGTGCTCGTCGGGAGATAGACCCCGGTCGTCGGATCAGGAGTCGAGGAAAGCGGCACGAAATAGCCGTTGACCGTCGTCGTCTCGTAGGAAGTCGAGGCCGTGTACTGGTAAATGTAGACGCTGCTGTCCCGATAGTTTTCGCCCGGTCGCTGGACGAGGCCGTTTTCGTTCTCGCTTTCGGAATCGTAGCCAAGGAAGCGGTCGAGGTCGCCGGCATTGATGGTAATCGTGTTGTTCCCGAAGATGGAAACGGCCCACCAGATGATGAAGGCGACGACGACGGCCGTCAGGGCATATGGCAAGATCGTAGCCAGGAGACTACGTCGCGGTTTTTGTTCGTTCATTGTTGTTCTCCCACTATTTATATCAAAGGTTCAGGGGCGCGATTTGTTGGCCGGCCGCAACGGCCAAAAGACGTGAAAGTTCCCATCTTCCCCCTGATTATCGCTATTTTTCCTCTTCTTTCACGTGGATTTTGAGAATTGAGGTGTGATACTCGCTGAACCCCCGGACGTAGCGCGGGACATAAACGACCTTGCCGTCCTTGTTCACGAAGACGGGCCAAACGCGGAGAAGGCGGGCGCTCATCCCGGTGGCCACCAACATCCGGCGGACGGGGACGGCGTAGCCATGGTAGCTATAAACGTCTTGCGGAAGGGCCGTCCGGATGGTAAGCGGATAATCCTCGGCTTTGATGCCACGGTCCTCGGCTCCCATCGTGAAGTCGAGATCGAAGACTTCGTTGGAAAGCCGGCCCGGCTTTTCCATCAAGTAGGAATAAGGGAGGTTGGACCCGTCCTTGTTGAAAGTGATGACGTCGTATTCCTTCACGAGGTAATAGGAATCGCGAAGGCGGTAGGACATGATCGGCTTCGGATCGAGGGCCAGCGCGCGGATGTCTTTGAGGATTTTCGGGGTAATCGTGCAATGGGTCGGCGCATGAGCGTTGACGAATTCGAGGACCGTCTCGGCGAATTCGCTTTCCGAAAGGGCCATGATTTCGCGGATGCAAAGCTCGTCGTGGGTCTTCACCCGTTCCTCGAGGCTTTTCACGAAGGAGAGCTTCTCGGCGTTCTCCTTCTTCATTTCTTCCATGATCTGGTCGCGCTCGACTTCGTTGAGGTTGTCCACCACTTCCCGGCGGATCGTCGACTCGAGGTAAGCGGCCTCGAAGTTGGAAACATCGCGCGAATAGGGAATGCCGTTCTTGTCGCAGTAATTGCGGAGGTCTTCCCCGCTATAGGCAAGAAGCGGCCGCACGACGATCATCCCTTCCTTGGCTTGGACTTTGCCAAGGCTTTCGTAGCGGAGATGCTTGATGCCCTTCTCCTTCATGTAGAGATAGCTCTCGATGACGTCGTCTTGGTCGTGGGCGATGAAAAGGGCGGCCGCCCTGTACTTCTCGTAGACGGCCTTGAAGAAGTCGTAGCGAATCTTCCGGCTCCATTCCCCGAACTTCGAGGCTTCCGGGGCTGCTTCCTTGACGTCGAGGTATTCGTAGGGAAGGCCTTTTTCGAGGGCAAAGGCCCGGAGGTCGGATTCGGCCTTTTCCATCGCCGGGTCGACGTGGTAGTCGACGAAGGCGAGGACCGGCTTGACCCCGGCTTCCATCATGAGATGGAGAAGGGCCATCGATTCGGCTCCGTAATTGCAAGCGAGAAGATAGGTGTTGCCTGGCCCGAATTTGTAATTAAGCATCTTCGTTTACCTCCGTTAGGGTGTCCTTGACAAGGCGGTACATGGCGCCGGCTTGTTCCTTGTTGGCGTAGGGTCGGACCTCAAGGATCTCGACCTCCAAGACGTGCCGGCCCAGCGATAGGGTGAGCACGTCCCCGCTTTGGGCTTCGCTCGAAGGCTTGGCTTTCTTCCCGTTGAGGAAGACCCCGCCTTCTTCGGCGAGGCGCTTGGCCGTTTCCCGGCGCTTGAGGAGGCGGCTGACTTTCAGGAACTTGTCGATGCGCATGGCTTAGTTTAGCATGCGCGCCTAGCTCGCGCGTTGACGATACGCCAACTCGATGAGGGGAAGGGTCTCCAAGATGGTCCGGAAGTAGTCGCCGACCTTGAGGTAGGTCAGGCGCAGTTTCCGGTCGACGAAGGAAGCCTTCACCCGGCTAAGGTAGGGAGAAAGGATTTCGAAAAGAGCCACCCCGATGCCATTCACCTTGCTGAAAACGGGACTCATCGTGAGGAAAAGACGGTCGGGATATTCCTCGAATTTTTCGAAGATGGGCTCGGCTAGATAGAGATCGATCTTCTTCTTTTCCACCAAAAGGACAGTCTCCTTGGGAAGGGGTCCGAAGACGTCGCGGGTCTTCTTGGCCCAAGCGTTCACCTCATCCATGTTCGCGCAGTTCTCGAGGTCCTGATAAAGCTCGACTTTCTCGGAGGCCGAGGCATAGGAAGAGGGGATGAAGGCATCGACGCTTGGACCCGAGGAAGGCTTCGGCTCGGGCTTCTTGACGCCTGTTTTCCGTTCCTCGATCGCCTCGTTAAGCATCGAAAGATAAAGGTCGAGGCCCACCGAATCGATGAAGCCGGCCTGCTCGGGGCCAAGAAGGTCCCCGGCACCCCGGATCATCAAGTCGCGTTGGGCGATGTGGTAGCCGCTCCCGAGCTCGGTGAATTCCTGGATGGCCTTGAGGCGCTTGGCGGCATCCTCGTTCATCTTCTTGCCTTCCTGATACGTAAGGTAGGCATAGGCGATGCGGTCGCCGCGCCCGACCCGCCCCTTGATCTGGTAAAGCTGGGAAAGCCCAAAGCGGTCGGCGTTTTCGACGACGATCATGTTGGCGTTGGGGATATCGATGCCGTTTTCGACGATCGAGGTGCAGACAAGGATGTCCAGGTCGCCGCCATAGAACCTCGCGACGGTGTCCTCGATCTCCTCCTTCTCCATTTGCCCGTGCACGACGCCAACCCGGGAGCCGGGAACGTCCTTCTCGAGCTGCGAAGCTTTCGCGTAAATCGTCTCGACGCGGTTATGGACATAGAAGACCTGGCCATGCCTTGAAAGCTCGCGGGAGACTAGTTCCTTGACCGTCGATTGCTTATAGGGGATGACGTAGGTCTGGATCGGCATCCTCGAAGCCGGCGGGGTATTGATTTCCGAGAGGGGGCGGATGCCGACAAGCGACATCTGGAGAGTCCGGGGAATCGGGGTCGCCGAGAGGGTGAGGACGTCGACCGTCTTCTTCATCTCCTTGATCTTTTCCTTTTGCTCGACCCCAAAGCGTTGCTCTTCGTCGACGACGAGAAGGCCGAGCTTGGCAAAGGAAACGTCCTTCCCGAAAAGGCGGTGGGTTCCGATGACGAGGTCGATCTCCCCTTTCCTTAGCCCCTCGACGACCCGTTTCTGCTCCTCTTCGCTTACGAGGCGCGAAAGCTGCGCAATTCGCACACCAAATGACGAAAACCGCTGGATAGCCACCTCGAAATGCTGCCGGGCGAGAATCGTCGTCGGGCAAAGGATGGCCGCCTGATACCCTCCGTCGATGCATTTGAAGCAAGCCCGGAAGGCCAGCTCAGTCTTCCCGAAGCCGACGTCCCCGCAAAGGAGGCGGTCCATGATTTCCGGGGACTCCATGTCGGCTTTGATCTCGCCAAGGGCCTTTTCCTGATCGGGCGTAAGAAGATAGGGGAATTGGTTTTCGAAGGACCGTTGGAGGTCGTCGTCCGGGCTAAAGGCGTGGCCTTTTTCCTTGACCCGCAGGCTGTAAAGGGAAACGAGGCGATCGGCCAGATCGTTGACCCGCTCCTTGATCTTTTCCTTCTTTTTCTTCCAATCGTTCTTCCCGAGGGTCGAAAGGCGGGGTTTGAAGCCTTCCCGTCCGGCGTATTTCCGGACGAGACGGAACTGTTCAAGCGGGACGTAGAGAGTCGTCCCGCCGGCATAGGCGATCTTCAAATAATCGCGGTGCTTCCCTCCGGTTTCCAGAGTGTTCACTTCCAGGAACTGCCCGATTCCATAGGCTTCGTGGACGACGTAATCGCCGGGGCGAAGGTCTTCGCTGGTCCGGAGGATGGTCGCGTTCTTGAAGCGCGAGGAAAAGCGGTTGCTTCTCCCCCGGTCGCCGAAAAGGTCCCGGGCCGAGAGGAGAGCAAGCTTGAGGGAAGGAATCTCGAAGCCGCCCTGAAGGGAAGCGTCGGAAATCGACACCCGGCCGTCGGGAATCTCGAAGCCGTGAGTCTTTCCATAAGAGAGATCCTCCTCCTCGAGGGAGCTTTCAAGCGCGCCCCGCTGGTGGTCATCGGGAGCGAAAAGGACGACCTTTTCCCCAAGCCCGAGGTAGCTCTGGACGTTAGGTCCGACCATAGATAGGCCAGTCGAGGCCAGGGAAATCTCCCGGCCGTAGAAGGCGTAGCCGCCGGCCTGCTCGACGAAGCGCTTCCCGTAGCTGACTTTCTTGGCCGGGGCAAAAGCAGCATCGGCATCCATGAATTGGCCCAGTCCCGAGGGAATGACGAGGTTCTCGTGGAGCTCGATATAGAAGGCATCGGCCTCTTGCCGCAAACTCGCGGCCGCTTCGTCGAAGGAGGCCTTGTCGGGAACGAAGACAAAGTCCGGCCGAAGGTAAGAGAGGACCGAGTTCCGTTCCCCAAGAGCAAATCCGTAGTAGCGGTACAAATAGCCCTTTTCGGAAGAGGAAAGGATGTCGTCAATCGCATTTTCGATATTTTGGGCCATGATTTGCTGGCCGTTTCCGCTCGCGCGGGAAGCTTCTTCTTTTTCCTTTGCCCTGAGGCGCTCGACGGCCAAATGGCGCTTGTTGCCGAAGTAGAAAGACTCGAAGGCCGGGAGGATGTTGACTTCCTCCACTTCCTTGATCGAGGTTTGCTTGGCGATGTCGAAAAGGCGAATCGACTCGATTTCGTCGTCGAAGAATTCGATGCGGACAGGATAAAGGCTCGAGACGGAGAAAACGTCGACAACGTCGCCCCGAAGGGCGAATTGAAGCGACTGGTCAATCTTGCTCACCCGGTGATAGCCGAGGGCAAGGAGGTCGTTCCGGAGCTTCGAGACGTCGTAGTGGCCTCCCTTCTTAAGGGAGACGACCGACTGGGCGAAATCGGAAGGCGAAGGAAGGAAGCGGAGGAGAGCCGAAAGATGGGTAACGAGGATCTTGTCGCCTTCTTTGAGAAGTTCGCCCAAGGCATAGAGGCGCTGGGCCATCAGTTCCCGCGAGGAAGAAACCTCCTCCGCTCGGAGCAGTTCCTCGCCCGGGAAGAAGAGAACTTGCCCTTCCGGGAGGAAGTTCAAAAGGAACTCGTAAGACGATTGGGCGCTATAAAGATTGTTCTCGACGATCGCGTAGCGCCCGCCTTTCTCCTTGATGGCCTCGGCCAAAAGAAGGGAGGGACCGACGACCTCGTCGGTCGAAAAAGGCTTCCCGTCCAAAAAGGGGCCAAGGAGCCCGAGCCCCTTCATGGCCGCGAAAAGATCTTTAGCCATGGCGCGGTTGGTTGAAGCGGCTCATCGTCTCCTCGAAAGGACGGAAAAGGGCATATTCGAGAGCCTCGGCAGCCCGGTCGAGGGCTTCGTCAATTAGAGGGGCCTCATCCTTGGACGGCTTGCCCAAGACGTAATCGACGACCGGGATGAGGGGGTTCTTCCCAATCCCGACCTTCACCCGCTTGATGTCGCTCGTCGAAAGGGCGTCGATGATCGATTGCATTCCCTTGTGGCCGCCGCTCGAGCCCTTTTCCCGAAGGCGGATGTCGCCCGGCTTCGTATCGAGGTCGTCGTAGCAGACGATGATGTCCGAGGCGGGAATCTTGAAAAAGGAAGCCAGCTGAACCACCGCTTTCCCGGAAAGGTTCATGTAGGTCAGGGGCTTCAGCAAAAGGAAATGTTCGCCAAAGCGCGGGTCGGAAACAAGGCAATATTGACCGTCGAAGCGTTCGCGATCGATGAGAACGCCCAAGCGATCGGCCAGGCGGTCGATGGCTTGAAAGCCCATGTTGTGCCTCGTCTTAGCGTATTGAAGCCCGGGATTCCCGAGGCCGACGATGAGCTTCACGCCTCTTTGTTCTTCCTTTGCTCGTCGATCGTTTTCACGATGTTGACGATCTTGGCCACTTTCTCGTCGTCGTGATAGAGAAGGGGACGTTCCCGGAGTTCGAGAAGGGCCCGCTTGTCCGCGCTCAGATCGGGATCGGCCTCCATCTTGTTGAGGGTCGCTTTCATGACCATCGAGTATGGGAACTTGAGCGCGTTGATGTCAAAGCTTCCACGGACCTGGTAGAAGCGGATGCGATAAAGGTCGAGAAGGTTGAGGGAGATGAGTTCCTTCCGCCCGTCGGGGGTCGGCATCGACATTCCGACCGCAAAGACGATAATGTCCTTCCCGGCATCGTGCATTTCGTCGTAATGAGCCAAGAAGTCGTCGACGCCTCGGATCTTTCCGCCCATTACCCAGCCGCCGTAAACGACGCAATCGTAGTCCCGGAGTTCCTTCTTCCAGCGGAATTTTTTAAGAGGTTTGGCCTCGGCCCCAATTTGGGAGGCGATTTCCTCGGCATACTTCGCCGTATTGCCGGTTTTCGAGGTATAGAGAACGATGGTCTTCATAGCCCGCCAATTCTAACACGAGAGATACTTGCGCGCACATGTGGGCCTCTTTTGTTGACATTTTGCAAAACTGAAACAAAAATCTTTGCAAAGGTTACTTATGCCAAGGTCAAAAGAATTAAATCAACAAATGCGCGATAAGCGTCGGGAGTCCATCCTGAGGAAATCCCTCCGCCTCTTTGCCTACGACGGTTACGATTCCTTGACTGTCGACGGGATCGCGGACGCCTGCCGCTGCTCCCACGGGCTCTTCTATTACTATTTCAAAAGCAAGGAAGAACTCTTCAACGCCGTCGTCGAAACCTACTCGACCAAATATCCGGCCCTGATGATGGAAATCCGCCAAATCGAGGGAATGCACGGAACGGCCGGACTCAAGGAATTCTGCAATTTCGTCGCCAAGCTTCTTTCAGAGGGCGGGGAAAAACTTCTCCTTTCGAGGCTTGTCGAGGTTCGCCGCTCCGCTTACTCGATCAGCGAGGAGGTCCGGGCCACCCTGAAGATTTACGACGCCCAAGACGTCGTCGCCCGCCTTCAGCGCGAGGCCAAAGAGGAAGGAACCGGAAGGTCGGAAAACGCCGAATGGGTCACATCGTTCTTCCTCGACTGGTTCACAGGCATCTCCTACCGCCGGATCCGCTACAAAGGCCTCGACTTCAAATGCCCGAAGCCCGAATACATCCTGAAATTCTTCCTCAAGGCGGCGGATTGAACTCCCGTTCTGTTGAATAAAAGGGGCTGTTTCAAAACCTCTGGTTTGGAACGGCCCTTTTTTCGTACCCGACTGGCTAGGTTTTGAAACATACCAAGCATGTTTCATTTCCCAAAATCATAAACCGCCGCCCATATGCCAAATTGGGCTTTTTTCGAGCTTGATCCGATTGCCTGCCCAGAGCGGCCCTCGATGCCCGGAACCGCGCATGCTGCCTGGGCGTTTTGCGCCTTGAGCCCAAGCGCTTCAACGGCGGGCGCTTTAGGCGAGCGGCGGCATGGGACGCCCGGACGTGCCGAAATCCCCGGTTCCCGAGGTTTTGAAACATACTTAGTATGTTTCATAACTAGGGGTCCCCCTCGTCTGCCCCTTCCTTTCCGGCGCGCCTCCTCTCAATCCTGGCCCTTATCCTTGCCGCCTTCTTCGCGAGCCTCTTGGGCGAGGGCTTCTTGAACCTCTGGGGCTCGGTTCCCTCGGGAGCCGTCCACCTGGCCGGCGGCTTCCCGGTCGCGAGGAAGGCGTGGTACTTGCGCAGCGAGCAGCCCAGGAGGCAGAGCATCACCTCGGCGGAGGTCCCCTCGAGGCCCCGCCTCCTGAACCTCCAGAAGCCCATGTTCTGCTTGAGCTCCCCGAAAACCCCCTCGGCCTGTATCGCCCGGTTGACCCTGGCCTCGATCCCCTCGACGGAGAGGAGGTTGGCGTGCGAGGCGGCCTTCAGCCTCTCGAGCTCCTCGACGACCTCGAACACCTTCCTCCCCGGGTCGTGGTTCCCCTGGAAGCGCCTGCAGTAGTCGGAGAAGGGGCACCCGAGGCAGCCCGTCACCTCCACGAACGTGCCCCCGGCCCGCTTGGGATGCCTGCCCGGGACCGCGGCCGGCAGGGCCTCGAGGCCGTTGAGGCAGACTATCCTCCCGTCGTCGTAGGCGTAGCAGTCTGGGTTCCTCCCGGAGGCGTTCCCCTCCCACGACTGGTGCTTCACGAAGGAGCGGATCCCCCTTTCCTCGAGGAACCTACAGGCGTCGAGCGAGCCGTAGCCGGCGTCGGCGCATACCGCCTCGGGAAGGCCCCCGATGGCGTCGCGGCAGGACTCGACGGCCTCCCGGAGGAGCCCGATGTCGTTCCGGGCCTGGGAGACGACGTAGCCGACCGGTATCCCTCCCGAGACGGCCATCTGTACGTTGTAGGCCGCGTGCATGTTGCTCCCTAGCCCGGCGTAGTAGTCGGCCTTCAGGGCCATCGCGGTGGCGTCCCGGTCGGTCTTGTAGTAGGACTTCCTCCCGGGCCCGCATGCCCTCTCCTTCTCCTCGTACTCGAGGGCCTTCGCGAGCATCGCCTCGAGGGCCCTCGCGACGTCGGTCCCGGCCCCCGCGGCGGCGGCCTTCGAGAGGGCGAGGGCGACCG
>CASFWS010000004.1 GCA_949298295.1 uncultured Bacillota bacterium
CCTTCGAGGCGCTATCGGGCATGTAAATGCGGACCCGGTAGCCTTTTCGGGAGCCGATAAGGGCAAGGGAAATGCCCATGTTCCCCGAGGTTGCCTCAACAAGGAGAGAGCCGGGCTTCAAAAGCCCATCCTTCTCAGCTTCTTCGATCATCTTGAGGGCCGGGCGGTCCTTGACCGAACCCGAGGGATTGGCCTTTTCGAGCTTTCCATAGAGCTCAAAGGGCAAGCCATAAGCCTCTTCGATCCTCCGAAGGCGGAGAAGAGGAGTGTTTCCAATGAGAGACAAAACGGGGTCAAGCACGGCGCTTCTCCTTTCTTCGGGCCTTGATGAGCCGAACGAAATCCTTGAACTCCTTCGCCCAACATTCCTCGCTATGCCAAAGGCTCGGATAGACCTTGTCGACGAACTCCGCGCCCTTTTCGCTTAGGAGAGCACGGTATTTATCAAAGGAGTCGAGGATTTTTCCCTCGAACCCCTCCTTGCCGCCGACAGCCAGGAAATAGGAGGCTTCTTCATCGAAGTTCGCTTCAAGGAAGGCATGGAACCGCTTCTCAACGAACCAGTAGGCCAAGGAGAAAACCCCGACGCAGGAGAAAACCCCTGGGTGAAGGGCTGACAAATACGCAGCGGCCAAGCCGCCAAGCGAAGACCCGGCCAGATACGTATTTTCGTAATCCGGGCGGGTTTTGTAGGCGAAATCGATGAAAGGCTTCACATACTCGACGATGAAGTCCCCGTATTCCTTCCCCTTTGGATCCTTGCAGCGGTCCATCTCCTCGTCCTTCGTTTGGGGAAGGAAAGGGCAAAGGGTCGAAGAGCGTTCCCGGTCGCTGTCGATGCCGACGACGATAAGGGGCAGGCGCATCTTTTCGAGGGTCGAAACGACGTCCCAGCTACGACGCGACCAGCGGGCCGGACGGACGAGGTTCTGCCCGTCGTGCATGTAAAGGACCGGATAACGGCGCTTGCCGTCATACCCGGACGGTAGATATACGCGGACCTTGAGGTATTTGTTGAGCCGGGGGCTATAGAGCCGATGCACTTTTTCCATTCGCTTGATTTTACTACGAATGGCTGCTCCTTTTGAGCAAAGCGCTTACTTCGGCTGCATTTCAAAATAGTAGGCAGGAAATAAAAACGGCCTCACAATTGTTTCGTCAACAGACAAGAAGGAGGCCTATGGAAATTGATGCAGATTCGAAGGCGCGGGAAACCGCCAGCTTCGACGATTTTGTCAAGGAGCCGGTCCGGCGTGCATCAATCTGATCGGATTCAAGGGGACAACGGGGCTGATGCTCTCCTGACTCGTATACGGTGGATAGGCGAATGAGTCTTCAGCGAAGCGCCGGACGGTTCATTCCTGCCTACTAAATTGAAATGCTAACGGACAGGAAGGGTTGCCGAGACGAAAGCATTGGCCTCGGGGACCGAAGGCAAGAGGGATAGTAGCGCCTGCCCGTCCCGGAGGGCGGGGATCGAAAGGTAGAGAACGATCAAAAGGACGCCAAGGGCGATCCGGTAATAGCCGAAGCCGACGAACGTATGGCTTTTGACGAAGGAAGTAAGCCACTTGATGGCCGCAAGGGAGACGAGAAAGGCCACCGCCGCCCCAACCAGAAGGTAGACGACTTGCGAGCCATCCATCGAGTGCCCTTCGTAAAAGAACTTGAAGCCTTTGAATAGCGATGCCCCAATCATGATGGGAATCGAGACATAGAAGGAAAATTTGGCGCTCGTCTCGCGGTTGCATCCAATGAGGAGCGCCGCCAATATCGTGACCCCGCTCCGCGAGGTTCCGGGGATGAGGGCAAGGATTTGGGCGGCCCCGATGATGAGTGCCGTTTTCCAGGTAAAGGAAGAGAGGTCATTGATGAGCGGTTCCTTCTTCGCCCGGCGAAGGAAAAGCTCGATGGCGATGAAAGCCAAGCCGTAGACGATCAAGGTAATCGAGACGGTGATGAAATTATAGAGATACTCGTTGAGAAGATCGTCGAGGAAAAGCCCAGCCACGGCTGCTGGAACGCAGGCGATGACGATGTAGAGCCAAGTCCAATAGATCTTTTTCCGGTCATCCTTGCTCTTCGAAGGCGCCCAAGGCCAAAGTTCCTTGAAGAAGACGGCAATGACCGCAAGGATGGCCCCGAATTGGATGAAAACGAGGAAAAACTCCCAAAAGGCCGCCCCATCGGGACCGAAGGCGGCTTCCATATCGAGGCCTTGTTCGAGGACGATCATGTGCCCGGTGCTCGAAATCGGGAGCCACTCGGTGATGCCTTCCACAAGCCCGAAGAGGATGACCTTGAGAAAAGTAAGCCAATTCCAATTTCCCATCGCGGCTAGTCTAAACTCGCGAAATCTCGTAAACAAGTGGACGAAAAAACAAAAAAGCCCGGCAAGGCCGGGACTAATTTGCAAGCTGGTGACCCGTACGGGATTCGAACCCATGAATGTATCCTTGAAAGGGATATGAGTTAAGCCTCTTCTCCAACGGGCCAGCTGGCGCGCACTATAGGATTCGAACCTACAACCGATCGGTTAACAGCCGATTGCTCTACCGTTGAGCTAAGTGCGCATGCGCCAAAAGCGCAAAAACAAATATATAGACGACAAGCGCTTTTGACAAGCGGAAATTCTAAGCTCCGATCTTCTTCTCGATGCTGTCAAGCAAATCGCCAAGCGTCTTGAAGGTCGCAAGTTCTTCCGTCTGGAAGGCAATCCCGTAATTGTCCTCGAGATTCATGCAGGTCTCGACGACGTCGAGGCTATCGAAGCCGAGGGATTTGATATCGGCCTTCGGATCGAGCTCGGTGACATTCAGCCGCTTCTTGAGGGCTTCCTTGATTTCGGCAAACTTCGGGTTTTCCATTGCAGCATTACCTCTTTTCGCGGCCATTATAAGGGATTCGGGGCAAGAAAAAAGGGAGCTTGAGGCCAGCTCCCCTCCTTTCTCACGTCCTTGCCTTATTCGGCGGTCGCGATGAACGTGGTCGTCTCGGCGGCAATGCTGCTAGCCTGCGATTCGAAAGCGCCGACAAGGACGCCGCCGACCGCGGCGAAGATGCCAAGCACTAGGAGAATCCCAAGCAGCTGGGCTTTGATTTCCGACATCGATTCACCTCCTTTCTATTCGATGTATCCGATTACCGTCGACCTCGTGAGAGTCACGGTAAAAGGCTCAAGAAACGAAATCGGCACGTATTCGCACGAAACCTGATATCTGTAGAGCGTCCCGATTTCCGCTGCCCCGCCGCTCAATGAGCGGAGGATGAACCCGTATTCGCTCCGGGCTTGGATGATGGCCCGAGTCGAGAGCCCTCCCTCCTCGGCAATGCGTTTGCCGGTCGCGATGGCGAAGGAATCAAGGCGGCCGAGAAGCCCCTGAAGGCAGGTCAAATCGCCCATGAAGCAGAGAATCTGGATCGCGAAGGCCAAGGTAAGGATGAGTCCGAGCTTAGAAGCCATTGGCGTATCCCCCGATCATGCTTAGGACCGCCACGGTCACGAGGAGAATCGTGAGTCCGCTGGCCAATAGAGGCAGAAGGTTGAGGGAGGACAGACGGGAAGAAAGGACGTCCCTTCCTTCCTGCCGCTTGGCCTTGGCCAAAGAGGCAAAGACAAAGCGGAACTGGCTGACGTAGAGGGAGGCGCCGCCTTCCTCGACCATCCGTTCGACGGCAATCATGACTTGCCGGATTTCCGGAGAAGGAAAGAGGTCGGCGAACTCGAGGTAGGGACGAAGGGATTTGTCGGAATCGATCGCCATGATAAGCCTCTGAAGGTGGGGCGCCAGCTTCTTGGAAGCGAAGCCAACCGTCAGCTCCAGAGCCCGGTAAACCGGCAGGCCGTTTTGAACATAGACCGAGAAGTAGGAGAAGGCTTCGACGAAGTCGGATTCAAGGGCCGCCTTGTCCTCAGCCTCGCCTTTTTTCTTTCTTCCAATAGCGAGATAGCCGCCGACGGCGCCGACGAGGCCGAACCCGCCGGCAAGGATAGGGGATAGTCCAAGGAGGACGATAGCTAGGGCAAATCCAGCGGCTAGCATCCAGATAATCCCTGCAAAAAGCCACTGAAAGGATTTCTTTTTCTTCAAATCGACGGGAGTTTCGACGTTTGTTGCCGCCGGAGCTCCGGAGGCGGGAAGAGGCTTTGAGGCTTCTTTCTTTCGCTTCCTAATCGGCATCTTGGCCTCCTTTCTTAAAGAGGGGGACCTCGGCCAGGCGGCTGGCAAAGATGGCAAAGCCGGCAAAGACGAGAAGGAAGTAGATAACCCCAATCACGACATAAGGAAGGGAGGCGGCTATCTGCTCGTAGTTGTTGTTGAGAGCAAAGCGGACGAAGATGACCACAAGGGCACTCATCATCCAAAGGGCGGTCCACTGGCCGAGTTGCTTTCCTTTTTCCTTTTCCCTCAGGAGATGATCGTCATAGCTCTGGTTGATTTCGCTAAGGAGCGGCTCGGCTTTGTCCATGAAGTTCCCGCCTTCTTCCTGCTGGACCCGCAGGATGGAGAGGAACATCCGGTAGAAAGGCGCCTCGAAATATGAGGAGAGCCCTTCGAGGCGCTCGTAGACCGAACGCGAGGCCAGGGATTCGGCCGCTTCCTTTCCTTCCTCGCTCAGCCCGACGGCAGCCGAAGCATAGGAAGCCTCGATCGTCTCGTTCACGGCATAGGAAACGATGAAGGCGTTGACGAAGCGAAAGCATTCCTCCTGCTTCTTGCTTTTCTCCTTCCAATAGGAGAGGGGCCGAATGACGAGAAAGGCCGCGACGGGAACCGCGATGGCCGAAAGGATTCCGGCAATGATCCAATTCGATAAGAGGAGCTGGGCCAAAGCCAGGACCGCCGCTCCGGCAATAAGGGCAAAAAGCAAACGCTTAACCATGATTTCCCTCCCGGAAAAGAATTTCCATTTCGTGAGTCTTAGGATTGATGAGCCCGATGCTTTCGACGTAGCGGATGACCCGCCCGCTTCCGTCGATTCGCTTCTCCAGGTGAACATAGGCCCGTAGGTGTTCGTTAATGTCGTCGATGAGGGAGTCCCGGTCGATTTTCGGGCCCGAAAGCATGGCTAGGCGAGCCATGCGGGACGGCAGGGCTTCGAGCGATTTAGCGTGGACCGAGGTGATGATGGGATGTCCCGACATGACGCTTATGAGGCCATCGAGCATCTCGGCGCCCCGGGCTTCCGCCACCACGACGTAATCGGGATTGTTCCTTAGCGAGTTGGCGACCAACGAAGGAAAGCTTCCCTTCGGCACAGCCTCGTTGACCAGCCAATGCGTCATGTCGATTCCATCGTGCGGGACGAGGGAGAGTTCCTCGACGTTGTCGATGACGATGACCCGGGTCCCCGGGGGAAGATGGGCGATGAGGTATTTTTCGAGTTCGGTCTTTCCGGTCGACGTCTTCCCGCCGATGACGATTGACTCTCCGGCCGCCAATAATCCGAGGATGATTTCCTCGCTCTTCCCGGGAAAGAAATCGGGATCGCCGCTCCTAAGAGCCATTTCCCGCTCGATCCGAAGCGAAAAGGTGAAGGTCTTCTCGTTATGGACGCGGGCGAGGGAACGGAAGACGGCGTTGAGGCGGTAACGGCCGAAGCTCACGTCAAGGATCGGTTCGCTATAGGAGAACTGCCGCTCGGCGAAATTGGCGATTTGCCGAAGGAAGTCGCCGATTTCCTCCGGAGTGACAGCAATCGAGCTTCGGACCCGGCCCCGCTGGTTGTCGAGGTAGTAGATTTCCTCCCCGTTATAGGAAATATCGGTAATCCCCGGGAGGAAGAGGAGTTCCTTAAGAAAACTATCTTCAAGATAGGCGGCTATATCGTGCATTCATTCCCTCCTGGATGCGAAAGGCCTTGTGGTAGTTGTAATAGCCGAGGACGGACCGATACTGGAGACGGATTTCGCAATACTGCGGATACCTCCTCCCGGTCAGGAAATCATCGACCTCGTAGGAAAAGCGGTAAGCGTTCCGGCCGATCGAAGCGTCGAGGTTGGCAAAGTGAACCGTCAAAGCCAATTCAAGAAGACTTTCGTCGAAGTAGGGCTCCGGCAATTCGGAGCGGGCGGCAACGCAATTGTTGAGGAGATAGGGAGTGACCTCGCCAAACACCCGGGTGACGGCCATTGCCGAGGAAAGCCCCTGGAAAAGGAGAAGGGAGATGCTAAGGCCGATCCCGCAAAGAAGGTAGGGAAGCATCATTTCACCTCTGCCACGCAAAAGTCCGAGGAGGCACAAGGACCCACGAAGTTACGGTCCTTCACGTAGGTAAAGGGATAAACGTATTGAGCCGCCCCGCCGAGATCGGCTCCGTCAAGGACGAGGACGAAGTCATAGCTTTTCGCGACGTTTCCCTCGAGAGGAGGGAAATAGAGATCGCGGCTCGTTCGATAGAAGAGACCGCCTTCGCCCTTTGGTTTCTGGTATCGGCCGTCGGGGCTGACCTCGGTTTCCTCGGCTAGTTGGAAAGTCGTTGAGCCTGGGAGGTCGCTTCCCGGGACCGTCTCGAGATCGAAAGCCCGGCATAGGCGGCGTTCATACATCGTCTCGTATCCGATTTCGAAGCTATCGAAGTCATTGAGAAGGTAGAGGATGGCCTTATCGCACTCGAAGCTTTCCTTTGACCCCCAAACGTAATTGGAATAGGCTCGCCAGTTTGCCATCGGAAGGGAATTGTCCCCGCTGGCATAAAAGGTCGGGCGCATTCCCTCGAAGCGGACTTTTTCGTAATCGACGATTCGATAGAGGTCGCCCCCTTCTTCCGTTTGGTAAAGTTCCTTTCTTTGGAAGACATAATGGCCGAAAGCATTCCCCTCGAGCCGATAGGTCTTGGCTTCCCGGACCCGTTGCTCACCACCGAGGTTAAGGAAGAGCTTTGACCTTCCGTGCATCTGCAGCCAGACAAAGCCGCTTCCGTCGGAAGCGAAACGCTCGGGCGGGATGAGGAAGGTAAACAGTTGCCTTCTGCCCGGGTTCCGTGGGTGGAAGCCAAGGCTTTCACCCTGAGGCGCGGTTTCGAAGCTCTCATCTCCGACGTAGGTCAAAGCCAGGAAGGAAATGGTTATCGCTTCCTTGAATGTGACGTCTACTTCTAGCTTTTGCGGGTCCCCGGGAGCGAAGGGAAAATACTTGATCGAATGGATGACAAGCTCCTCATGGACGAAAAGGGAGACGTTGCTCGCACTCATGTTGAGGGCAAGGAAAGGAACGGCCAAGGCGGCTAGCCACTTCTTTTTCATACCATTCTCTTTCCTAGAAGGCCTTGTTGAGGCGCTTCTTCATTTCGCGCAGCTTCTTGAGGTATTCCTTCTTCGTCGTGAACTCCAGCCACCAGAAGGGATAATGGCGCCCCCTCTCGAGAAACTCGCAAAGGAAAATGCGCCGGCGGAAATCGTCGAGGGAGTCGTAGAAATCCTTGACCTTGCGGACGAAGCGGTTCGCGGCGCTTCCGATTTCGTAGCGGAAATAATCGCTGGTAATGTCATAAACGTGGGAATCCGGGCTATACCCCAAGTTGATGAGCGATTGGCGGAAAATGGCCCCCACGATTCCGCCCTTCCCGCCGCGGAGTTCGGAAATTCTGATCGGATATGTTTCCATCGTTGGCTGCCTCCTACACCCTTATATAACGAGGAGAAGGCCAAGTTGGCCCTCAAATCGAAAAAGATATTCGCGGTCTTGGAGTTCATGGCTCCCTCTATCAAAAAGAAAAGAAAAGGCCTATATTGCGCCTATGGTGATCTTGGTTGGCGCCTCGGCAAGCGGCAAAACAGAAGTCGCGAGGCTTCTCGAAAGGCGATACGGCATCAAGAAGGCGGCGACGACGACCTCGAGGAAGCCTCGGGTCGGCGAACGGGATGGAATCGATTACTTTTTCGTCACCCCCGAAGGCTTCGAACGCTTGTTAAAGGACAATCGTCTCATCGAGCATGCCATCTATAACGGACACTACTACGGATGCGGGAAGGACCAAGTGGCCGAAAACCGTTGCGTCGTCCTCGACCCCAATGGCCTCGAGCACTTCATTTCCCTTGGTGACCCAGGAATCGTGACCTTTTACCTAACGGCCGAGGAAGATACGAGGGCCGCTCGGATGAAAGGACGCGGCGATCGGAGCGAAGACATCGAAAAGCGCCTGCTCAACGACCGGATCGAATTCGCCCCGGGCAAAGTCCACCCGACCGACTTCAAGATCAAGACCGACGGACGCTCCATCGAGGAGATAACCGACGAAGTATACGAAGTCTATATGGAGGAATTGAAAAGGCGGGGCCTCAAGTGAGCCCGGTTCTTTCAAGAAGGTCGAGGAAGGACTTCCCTTCCTTTTCTTTTTGGTCCCAATCGTAAGGAAGAGGGATAAGCTGGCCCCGGAGACGGAAAGGCCCCTTTGGAGCAAAATGGATGCCATCTAGGGAAGGGGCGGATGCTATCTCCGCTGCTGCCTCGGATGGCTTCCATCCGAAGATGAGAGCCAATTTATTTGCCATTTTCCAAAATTTAGGAGCCCTTTTGCCGTAGATATTCGTTTTCATGAGACCCGGTTCCACCACTTTGACTCGAGCCCCCGGAAAAATGCTCGGGAAGGCGGATAGGGCCTCTTTTGAATAGGCATAGGACCGTCGAAGGGAAATCGTTTTACCGAAGAGGGCACCGAAACCTTGGGCGGGCCAAGCCCGGTTCATCGACGTTATGAGGGTAAAGCATACCGTTCCTTTTTCCAAAAGCCCCTTGAGAAGGCGGTAGGTGCCGATGGCATTGATGCAGAAGGTCGAATCGGGAAAGGATTCCGCCGGGCCGGAGGGAAAATAGGTCCCGGCGTTCAGGAAAGCGAAGTCGAAAGTAGACACCTCGGAAAGAAAGGAGCCGATGCTTTCGGGGTCTCCTTGATCGAGACGAAGGAACCGCGAGGAGCCGCTTCCCCCAAGGCTATCGAGCGCGGAAGATAAATGCTTTTCAGAGCAATAGGTAAGGACGAGATCGGCTCCCTTTTCTTGAAGAAAGAGGGCCAAGGCGAGGCCAAGGCCGCTGCTTGCTCCGGTGATGAGAACCTTCTTCCCCTTATAGTCCATCCACCCCATTATAAGAAAAGCCCCTCCGCATGGGAGGGGCTTACTCGCCATTCAGGACTTATTCTTCGTCGCCCGAAGCGTCTTCGTCGGAAGAGGCGCCGGTCGGCTTGTAGTCCTTGAGCTCGGCCGCCCAGTTGTTGGGAACGACCTTGCCCTGTTCGAGGTTGTCGTGCTCGCAAACGTCGGCAATGAGCTGTTTGGCCCGGCGGAGCGATAGCGGGCTCTTGACCTTGAAGCAAACCGGGATTTCCTTGTAGATGTTCTTTCCGGAAGCGTCCTGGACCGGAATCGGGCTCGTCGCATAGTCGCTCGGCTTGAGGGCGTAGTAGATCTTGAGACTCTTCCCGGCCACGGTGATCTTGAGATAGGTCTTCGTGTGGAGGCGGAAGGTGTCGCCGGTGTTGGAGACCCGGCTCTTGAGGCCGTAGGAGAGAGCTTCGCTCTTAAGTTCGTTGTAGTTGTTGAGAAGGTCCTTATCCGAGGCGAGAAGCCGCTCGGGGAAGGGAATCCGAATGATCTTTTCCTTCGGGACGGCAACCGTCGGGGCCGCCGGCTTGGCATTGACGATGGCCGGGGGAACCGTCCGGACGATCGGGGCAACCGGGGCCGGTTCGGGCTCGGGAGCCGCTTCGGCAATCGTTTCGGCGGGTTTGGGTTCTATTTCAGGCTTCGCCTCCGGCTCGGGCTCGGGCTCGGGCTCCGGCGCCGGTTTGGCTTCCTCGACCTTGATTTCCGAAAGCCGCTTGTCGAGTTCCTGGGCCACGATGGTCCTCAGCTCTTCCGGCTTGATGAGCGCTTCGCGGAGAGAGGCAATCGCATCGTCTTGGCGGGCGTCGCGGGCCTGCTGGTTCCGATAGCGGGCCTCCTCGAGGTCGGAAGCCGGCTTTTCCTCGCGGGCGCTGGCTTCGATCTCTTCCTTAATGATGGTGCGAACCTCGTCGGCCGTGAGGGCAGGCTCCTTTTCCTCGGTCGCTGCCTCGGCGGCCGGCTCGGCCTTTTCCTCCTCCTTCGGGGCAAGGCAGCTTTCCTTCAGCGAGAGGATTTCCTCGTGGATGGCATCGAGGCGCTTATCGGTTTCGCTCGGCTCGGCCGGGGTTTCTCCTTCCCCTTCCTTCTCGGCGGGAAGAGCCGCTTCGATTTCCTGGCGGATGATGTCGCGGAGGTCGTCGGCCGAAAGGATGTCGTAATCGTCCTCGAGGCGATGCTCGGGCTCGGGGGTCGGCTCGGGTTCGGCCGGAGCGGGTTCGGGAGCCGCCTCTTCTTCCTCTTCCTCGATTCCGTAGTAGGCGGCAAGCTCGTCTTGGATGATCTTGCGGGCGCTACCATCGGTCAGCGGCTCGTTTTCCTCCGGATGCTCATGGTCTTCAAGGGCATCGCGGATGATCTTGCGGAGCTCTTTGGCCGTGATCGGACGATCGGCATCGTCCTTGACGGGCTCGGGGGTTGGCTCGGGCTTCGGTTCCGGCTTCGGTTCGGGCTTCGGCTCCGGGCGATACTCGCCTTCGTCGTAAAGCTTGATCGGAGTAACAGAGGCGGCGGCAACGTAGTTCGGCGTCATGGCCGCCGGGGCCGGTTCGGGCTTCGGCTCGGGCTTCGGCTCGGGCTTCGGCTCGGCGGGAGCAACCGCCGGCTGGCCCGGAGATCCGGCATAGGAAATGTACTGAACGATCATCGGTCCGTGGCCGCCATGGGTCCCGAGTCCGGGATTCCCGGCGCCGAGCTGCCGATATTCGATGTCGGTAAGTTCGTCGTATTTGAGCGGCTCCTCATTGGTCGGGGTCGTATGGCCCATGCCATCGACGTCGGCGGCCTTGCTCTTTCTAGCGAGACCCGGATTGGCGCAAACATCGGCAATCGAGACAATCATCCCGATCGTGTAGACGATGAGTCCGGAGGCGCCAAGCGCAAGCGGAAGGATCAAGA
The DNA here is from genome assembly GCA_949298295.1 of uncultured Bacillota bacterium. GTDB lineage: Bacteria > Bacillota_I > Bacilli_A > RFN20 > CAG-826 > UBA4951. Next base: position 11,000 of record CASFWS010000004.1, read on the forward strand.
CGAAGCAGGTAAGGAGGGCATCGGTGTTGGCCGCGATAAGGCCGAACAAGTCGGTATAGGGGATGAGGTAGTTATAGGCAACGTAGGAAACCGTCAGGGCCGCGAGCACGCCGCCGAAGACGAGATAGAGGATCGTCTTGACGAAGGCCGCGGGCCGGCGGCGAACAAAGACAAGGATTAGATGGAGGACAAGGATGAGAATGGGCAGGACAATCGAAGCAAGGCCGATCACCTGCATGGCAATCCAAGGTTGGCTGCCATCGAAGCTGAAGAAGGAAAGGCAAGTCGTTAGGAGGCCTCCGCTTCCAGCATTCCCGCGCCAGACATCGATGATGCCGGGCATTTCGCCGTTGATGATGTTCCCGGTCAAATAACCCGGAACGGCGATGATGGCGCCGCTGGCATCCTTCAGGCTATTGAGCCGATCCCCAAGCATGGCCGGGGTGAAGAGGAGGACGCCGATGGAGAGTACCGCGAGCACGATGGCAACGACGGTAAGGACAGTGGATGTTTTCCTCATTTTCATGTTCTGTTACCTCTAGAGCGTATTTTAACAAGATTCATTTCGATTGAAAGCGGTTTTATAGGGGTTTTGCGGAGATAATGGAAAAAGGCGGCCTTTTCATTTCCCGACCGAATAGACGCGAAAGGCCGACGGAAGACATTTGAGGCTGACCGAACCTCTTAAAAGAGGTTCTCCATCCAGGCACCAAAGGGTATTTTCGTCGACTTCGACATGGCAAGAAGAAAAGGAAGAGACGAAAAGCTTTTTCTTTGAAAGGTAATGCAGAAGGCCGTTAAAGGCCCCGGGCTCGGCCACGAAGGCCTCGAATTTCCCGTCGGAGCAATTCGCGAGGCGATTGACCCGAAAGCCGGCCACACGCTCGCCGTTCAAGAAGAGAAGAAAGGGGCTTTTTCCTTCTTTTCGTATGCCCGCGCCCATAAGCGCATAGCGGACCTCGCTTTTCTTCAAGGCGTCGCGAAGGGCCAGGCGGTAGTAGTCGAAACGTCCTAGCACGGCTTTCCTCCGGCCTTGGGAAACGTAAGGAATCTCGCTATAGATGCCGCAAGCCATCATATAGGCGAAATAGGCCGTCTTTTCATCACTTGCGGCTTCTACGACGTCAAAGGGGGCGCTTTTCCCGGCCCTGATGATTTTGATCGCCTTTCCGAGGCGGGAAGAAACCCCGAAGTTCCGCCCAACGTCCCCAAGGGTCCCGGCATTGACGTAGCCGACCGTCGGGCAAAGGCCAAGCGGAGCCAAATCGTTGACCACGGCATTGAAAGTGCCGTCGCCTCCGAGAACGATGATCTCGCATCCCTCAAGAGCGGCGGCAACGGCCTTTTCCTTCCCCTCTTCCTGGCTTGGCGAGACGAAAACGCTAAGCTCATCGTAAGCCGAACGAAGCCCTTCGGCGACCCGGGAAAGGAAATGAAGCCCCCGCCCATGCCCGGACGAAGTCGAGGCAATGAGGAGGGCTTTCTTGCTCACTTAGGCTCCTTTTGATGGGCGATGGAGGCGTCGACGAAGCCTTGGAACAAAGGATTCGGCCGAAGGGGGCGCGAAGTGAATTCAGGATGGAACTGGCAGGCGATGAAGAAGGGGTGCGAAGGCAGTTCGACGATTTCGGATAGACCGCTTTCCGGGTTTTCGCCCGAGAAGACAAAGCCGGCTTTCTCGAAGTCCTCCTTGAAGCGGGAGTTGAACTCGTAACGATGGCGATGGCGTTCTTCGACGACGTCCGTCCCATAAAGGCGACGAGCCAAACTCTCCGCTTTGAGGGCGCAGGCATAATTGCCAAGCCTCAAGGTGCCTCCCATATTGATTCCGCTATATTGGTTGTGGAGAAGGTCGACGACCGGGTAAGGGGTGGAAGGATCGAATTCGGTCGTGTTCGCGCCCTTAAGTCCCATGACGTCCTCGGCAAATTCGACGATGGCCATCTGCATGCCGAAGCAAATGCCAAGGAAGGGAATGCCTTTTTCGCGAGCATAGGCAATCGCGGCCTTCTTCCCTTCGCTCCCCCGCTCGCCGAAACCGCCCGGGACAAGGATTCCGTCGCACGAGGCCAGGAAGGAAGAAGCGTTATCGTGGGTGATGTCGGTCGCCTTGACGTAATCGATGTCCACTTCGTAGCCGCGGGGATAACCGGCATGGCGGAGGGCGCTTCGGACCGAGAGATAGGCGTCCTTTAGCTCGACGTACTTGCCGACGAGGGCTATCTTGACCCTCTTCTTCGCGTTTTTCATCGAATCGACCCATCCTTGCCACGGGCAAAGATCGGCCGCCGGGGCCGCGAGCCCAAACTGGGCGAGGACGAAATCGTCGAGTCCCTGTTCGTGGAGGCGGAAGGGAAGTTCGTAGACATTCTTTAGGTCGTCGGCTTCGAAAACGCCTTTTCGCGGGACGTTGCAGAAGAGGGAAATCTTCTCCTTGGCGCTTTCCCGGAGGGGAACCTCGCTCCGAAGGACAATGCCATCGGGCTGGATGCCGAGACCCGAAAGTTCCTTGACGCTATGCTGCGTCGGCTTCGTCTTGCTCTCTTCGCTCGAAGGAAGATAGGGAACCAGGGTGTTATGGATGAACATCACTTGGTCGCGCCCGAGCTCGAGGCGGGCTTGGCGCATGGCTTCGAGGAAAGGGAGGGACTCGATGTCGCCGACCGTCCCGCCGATCTCGGCAATGACGACGTCGGCGCCGGAAACCCGAGCCCCTTCATAAAGGCGGGCTTTGATCTCGTTGGTCACGTGGGGGATGACCTGAACGGTCGCGCCGAGGTAGTCCCCGCGGCGCTCCTTCTCGAGGACGGCGCTGTAGATCTTCCCGGAAGTAATCGAACTCTCCTTCGTGAGGTCGATATCGCACCACCGCTCATAATGGCCGAGGTCGAGGTCGGTCTCGGCACCATCCTTCGTCACGTAGACCTCGCCGTGCTGGTAAGGGGACATCGTTCCGGGGTCGACGTTGAGATAAGGATCATACTTCTGGTGGAAGACCTTGAGCCCCCGGCTCTTCAAAAGGAGCCCGAGGCTCGAGGCGAAGATTCCCTTGCCCAAGGAAGAAACGACGCCGCCGGTAACGATGACGAACTTGGCCATAATGCCCTCCGAAAACACAATCGCCCTATCCTACCGCAGCCATTCCCTTTCCGGAAGGGAAAGCAAACGCGAATCCCCAAAAGCGTCGAGAGGAGTTTGGCCGATGCTTCCCCCGACCCCGGGACAAAAGACAATCTCAGTCCTTTTCGTTGAGGGTCAGAAGAATGCTTGAGGAGAACTTTTCCTTCCTTTTGGCCAGAAATTTGAGGTACAGCGGATAGTTGACGGCAATGGCGGCGATCCCTAGCAAACCGACCGCGATGCCGACGCCCATCGCAACGGGGCCGCTCCCGATGACATTCATGGCAAGGCACATGCCGACCCCCAGCAAAAGGGCTCCGACGATGCCCAAAGCATAGGCGGCAATCATCGGGGGAAGCTTGCACTCCCGATCGAGTTTCTTGGCCCGTTCCAACCTCCCGTCGACTTTCGGGGTGTATTCCGCCCTCAGCTTTTCTTCGTCAAGTTTTTCCATTTTGGACCTCCTTGTCCTTCTTTGACGCGGCCTGCTATCATGCGGCCGTGTCTACATTGAATCCGGAATACCGGGTCGCGGAAACGACAAGAAAGGGCAAAATTGTCGAATCGACCCGGGAACGCCTCATCCACGCTTTCTTTAAGATCCTCGACCTGAAGCCTTTCTCGGAAATAACGGTCACCGAACTGACGAAAGCGGCCGGCGTCCACCGCTCGTCGTTTTATGCCAACTTCGACAATACTTTCGACCTCCTATCTGCCTCGAAGGAACAAGCCATGCGCGAGCTCTTCGCGCTGTTTCCCGAAGGAAGAAGCAATGAAGAAATCGTCGACCGGACCCATCTCGTCCCTTTTCTGAGATTTATCAAAGCCCACCCCAACTGGTACCGGGCCTACAAGAAAAACGGGTACCTATTCGGGGAGAAAGACGACTTTGCTAGCCTCCTTAAAACCATCTCCCTCCCAAGAAGCGGACAGGCAATCATCGATGAACGCATCCTCTATTCGACCAGTTTCTTCCTTGGTGGAATCGACGCAACGATAAGCGCCTGGATGGACCGCGGGTTCCCGGAGACGGAAGAGGACCTAGCGGCCCTCATCGAGGAGCTTGCCCCCAGCCATCTGCTCAAGGAACGCTGAAATAAGCGGCAAAAGCCGCCTATTTTATCGGAAAACGAATTCAGAAACCGGCCAGCAAGCGTTTTGGTAACTGGAGAAGTCCTTTCTTAAAGGCCGCTATTCATCCTTTGAACGACTGGCAAAATCGACGTTTCCTTTGCCAACGATTTGGCACTCGTCCCTTTTTTGCGGTAAGTGACATCGCCTATGAAGTCTTTGATGACGGTGAAATTCTGAGGATAGGATGTCAGCTCACTCTTGAAGAGGGGGTTGTACTTAAGAAGATCCTCCAGGCCAACGACAACGACGACGCAGGAGTCCGTGCAGAACTCCCCAAGGACCGACCCCCTATCGTCAACGATTTCCCGTATGTCCTCTTCAAACTCGATAGATAGAAAGGCACCAATGCCGAGGGCATCCATCCTTTCGCCCCACTTCGCCGTCTGCCAATCCTCTTCGCATGAAACCATCGAGCAAGGATCGCCGATGACGATCGTTCCCTCGAAATGCTCCTTCTTTTTCGCCATTGTGCCCCCTCTCTTTCTTCCAAGTTTAGAGAGAAGATCACAAGAAAAGAAGACCGGGCGTCCCCGGCCTCCGTCTTTCTCCTCGGCTAAACGATTATCGCATCGCCACCGGTGAATTCCTCGAGGGACCCGGCCTTGGTTTGGATGCAAAGGTAGGTCATTCCATCCCCGCCGGCAAGCATTTGCCTTTTGCCTTGGGGATCGACCTTGACGAAATCTCCCTGTGTCAGAGGTACTGCATTACCGTCGACGATTATCCTCAGTCTAGCAAAACAAGGGAGGTCGAGACCGACAATGGAGGGCCGAAAACGGAGGAAAGGAAACGACGGGTTGCCTGCAACGCCTCGTTGCTTCTCAATCGAAAGGCCATACGTTAAAAATGAAGCCGCAGGAGGTTGTTCAAAGTGAAAACAACAGGAAAAATCATCGCCGAGCTCCGCAAGGAAAAAGGCATGAGCCAAGAAGAGCTGGCCGACGTTTTATTCGTGACCAGGCAAGCCATCAGCAAGTGGGAGTCCGATGCCGGGTCCCCGGGAATCGACAATCTGGAAAGGATTGCCGATTACTTCAACGTGAGCATCGATTACCTATTGGGAAAAAAGGCCGAAGGTCAGCCTCCCTCCGAAACCTCGGAAAAGACGAAGCGAGGGAGCAAAGGGGAGGCTAGGAAAACGGCGGATAGCAAGAAAAAGCTCGGCCGGGCCTTGGGCATCCTTGCTCTTGTCGGGGTCATCTTGCTCGCTGTGGGCTTCTTCGTTCCTTATTACTCATATGGAAGGATAAGCGTCAATTTGCTCGAGCTCTTCTTCCAGCGCGACTTCAATGCCATTGCCTTGATCCTCTTCGTCCTCGGTTTGGCAGCCGGCACGGCTGGGTATTTCATAGGGGGCTACAAAAGCGCCAAAAGCCGCTACCCTAAGAAGCCTCTTTTGTATTTGCTCGGCTGCGGCGGGCTCGAGCTCTTCGGCATCATCTTCGCAATCATCGGGGTGGCCCTGGTCAAGGTGAGCGAGGATCCCACCGAATTCGTCGAACCCAACGGAGCCGGTTCCTTCATGGTCATGGCCGGCCTCGTCCTCATCTTCGGCATGGGGCTTGCGAACATCGTCTTCACTTACTTGCTTAGCTCCGGAAAGGTAAGCGAGGAAAAACTCTTCAAAGCCGAAGAATAGGAAGAGGAGGGCTGGGAAAAACGATCCCGGCCCTCTTTTTTCGTCGTTCCTTGGCCAGGAGAGAACCTCTACACTCAGCTGGCACAAGCGGCAATTCGGCGCGGGAAACCCTAAGGAAAGAAAAAAGCCTATGGCGACGATGCGCCATAGGCATTGCTTACGAATGGTGACCCAGCCGGGAATCGAACCCGGGATTCAACCTTGAGAGGGTTGCGTCTTAGCCGCTTGACCACAGGGCCATGTCCGGAAAAGCTCGAGGACTTTTCCGGGGCTTTATCCTATGCTAATCGAGCGCCGTTTGCAAGCGCTTGGCGACGCGATCCTTCCCGATGATAGAAATGATTTCGTACATGGAGGGCGAATCCTTGCTGCCGGTCAGGGCAACGCGGATGAGGGAAGAGGCCGCGGCCATGTTGCCTTTGAAGGCTTCGGGGTTGGCCTTGTATTCCTTATTGACGGCAACAAAGCCGTGTCGGGAGGCGATTTCCTTGACCGAGTTCCACCACGTCGCTTCGTCAGGCCCATAGGCCATGTTGGCGGCGACGTCCGCGAGGAATTCCTTCACGAAGGAGGTATCAAAATGCTCGTCGAAAGGTAGGCCCGAGGCCTTGATCTTTTTATACTCGTCATCGAAGAAGAAACGGGTCGCCGGGAGAATGTCGGAGAACTTCGCGTAGTCTTTCCGGGGATTCGGGCGGTCGCGCTCGATGTTCAGGATCTTCTTGAAATAGGCCGGGTCCGCCTCGAGGCGAGAAAGAAGCTCGGGATTATGCTTCCGGGCGTAACCCTCGACCTCTTTGTAGAAGCGGTCGATATCCATCCCGGCGATGGCTTCCTTGGAGAAATAGGAAAGCTTGTCGAGGTCGAAAAGGGCTCCGTCGAGGCTCATCTTGCCAAAGGAGAAAAGGAAGCCGTCAAGGGTGTACTTCTTATTCGCGATACACCACTCCTCGAAGTTGCTATTGGCAATCGACATGAGGTAGATCTTGACCCCTTCGACCGGATAGCCTTGCCCAAGGAAGAAGCTGACGGCCGCTTCCGGATCCTTCCGCTTGGAGAGTTTCCGCTTGTTTCCGCGGTCGAGCTTCATGATGACGGGGAGATGGGCGTATTTGGGCGCCTTCCAACCGAAGGCGGAGAAAAGCTCGAGGTGGGTCGGGGTCGAGGGAATCCACTCCTCCCCGCGGTTAACGAGGGTCGTATGCATGAAATGATCGTCCATGACATGGGCGAAGTGATAGGTCGGAAGGCCGTCGGACTTGTAGATGACGACGTCGATGTCGTTCTCCTGGATTTCAAGGTCACCGCGGATCTCGTCGTGAAAAACCATCTTCCGATCGTGGTTGGAAAGGGATTTGAAGCGAATGACCCAAGGCTCGCCGGCCTTGATCCGGGCGGCGCGCTCGTCATTAGTGAGGTTCCGGTCGCGGGCATAGATCCCGTAGTAGCCAGGGACAACCTTGCTTTCTTCCTGAGCCTTCCTGATCTTCTCAAGGTCCTCGCTCGAGCAGAAATCGGGATAGGCACGGCCGATCTTGAGCAAGTGCTTGATGCCTACCTTGTAGATGTCGGCCCGCTTGCTTTGCTGGTAAGGCCCATAGGCTCCGACGTCGCCTTCGGGAAAATAGCCTTCCTCGTGGGCGAGGTTGAATTCGCGAAGCTGGTCGATGAGGTCCTTGGCCGCCCCGGGAATCGTCCGCTTGGTATCGGTATCTTCAAGGCGGAAGAAAAACACCCCGTGGCTTTGCTTGGCCACGTAATAGGCAATCATCTCCGTGAAAAGGGAGCCGGTATGGAGGAAGCCAGTCGGGGAGGGGGCAAAACGGGTAACCTCGGCACCCTCCGGCAGGCTTCTCGGGAGGAAGCGTTTCTCGAGGTCCTGAAGCGTTTCCCTTACCTCCGGAAAGAGCAATTCGGCCAATTCTTCGTTCGAAATCATGTGCATGTCCTCGCGCGGAGCGATTATAAGATAAAGGGGTATTAATATCTACTTGCGCTTCCTAGCCCCAATCAATATAATGTCGAAGCCCGAAAGGGTCGTGCAGGTGTAGTTCAATGGTAGAACATTACCTTGCCAAGGTAAATACACGGGTTCGATTCCCGCCACTTGCTCCAGAAACAAATAGCCCCGATAGAATCGGGGTTTTTGTTTTACCTGGATGGTGTCGCCAAAGCATTTTGGAAGCTCAAATAGGTCCCGTTTTTGTCTGATTTGACCTCCCTTGCTGGCGTTCATATTAGAAAGAAAAGGTTCCCGCTCGGGGAGCCTCTTAGCAGGGAGGAAAGGCTAATCACGATGGGAATCGCTTCGCCCGTAATCGTCCTTGGAAGGAGTTTCCGCCGAGGAGGCACCTTCTTCCCCTGCTTCCTTTTCCTTCGCCTCGACGTCGATGACGTCGTCGTTCTGTTCCATGTTCTTCAACGTTTCCTCAAGGTTGGAGGCCTGTTCCTGCCGCATCCGCTCGGTAGCCCGAAGGTACTCGAGATTCTGGCGGATGAGGCTATAGCCGTACTGGCCGTAGGCTTTCCCGTTGGCTTCCTGAATGGATAAAAGGCATTCGAAGAAATAAGGCGCCACGAAGGCGAGGGGAATGATGGCGAGGAAGAAACCGAAGAGAGGGGCAAGGCTTCCGACGATGAAGGGATCGCCACCCGGAACGATTCCGGCGAAAAGGAGGTAGCCAAGGTAGGTCCCAAGTCCGAGGAAGACAGCCGCGAGGACGAAAGCCGGCCACATCAAATACCAATACTGCTTCTCGAAGGCGGAGCCGGCCATCCGCTTGCCGCCCCGGAAGATCGCTACCTTGAGACGGGCTGGAGCATTCTTCACGTTCCCGTCGACATAGGGGATCGGGAGGGCCCGAAAGAAGAAATAGAAATTGAAGGCCAGGTAGGAAACCATGCTCGCCATGGCCGAAGCCATGATCATGCTCGAGAACGGCTCTTCGCTAAGGATGGCCGAGACCTGATCCATTTCCCCCAGGGCAAAATGCTCGGTCAAGGAATTGATCGTTTCGGCAAAGGAGGGATCGCCAAGGCGCGAGGCAACAAGAATCATCACCGTTCCATAGCTCACGGCCATCGAGATGAGATAGCTCCAAAGGAAGTTCCGGATGAGGCGGTAAGATCCGAAGTTAAGCGGGGAGTAGTATGTCCCAAAACGCGTCAGGGCGCTCGGTACGCCCGATAGGGTCGTCGATTCCCGAAGCTGATAGGAAGACTGGAAAGCGAAGACAAAGGGAACCAGTAGGAAGCTGACCGCCAGAAGAGCCCCCTGGCCAGATACGTAGTAAAGAGCCATCGTAAGGGCCCCGACCGCGAGGCTCACTAGAACGAAAATCGCGATATTGGGAAGGGATTTAGCATAGTTTTTCCGAAAGGAATCCCAAATTCCCTTTCGCATTTCCTTAAGAGACTCGTTCATCTTTGCTCGCTTTCCGGAGCTCGTGGAGGTCATGGATGGCCTGCCAAAGTTCCTTTTTGACAAAAGGCGTCACATTGCGGCTTTCGTAGTCCTCGACCAACGTTTCGAGGTCGTTGAGTCCCACGAGGTGGGAGTCCGATTTGCTCGAAGCGTCGAGCCGGGAAACGAAGCACTCGTCGTTGACGAGGACGACCCCGACCATGAAAGAGGAATTGATGCCGCTCACCATAGAAAGACGATTGAGCATGTGTCTATTGGCGGCTAGGGGGTTCGGAATCGGCTGTTTCTTTCCTTTGCGGGAGTAATAGACCCAGCTGGCATCCTCGCCCATCCCGCTTATGGCGCCGTCGAAATAGCAATCGGTGATGACATAAATGTACTTGTCGCCGCCAATGATGTGGTCGATATGGACCTTCGAGGCCCCCTGGCCCCGCTCGAAGTCGTTGATCAGGTAATAGTCGCCATGAAGAACCGTCTTGTAGACTTTCGGGAAGTAGGCGCTCGCGATGTCGCGCTTGGCCCGGAAGCGGCGGATCGGGCCCTTGAGGAAGAGATAAAGGAAAAGGGCGGCCGCGGCGAGGGCAAAGGCGATATAGACGCCGAGGCGGACCTGGTAACTGGTTATGAGGAAAAAGCCCACTACTTCCGGCATGTCGCAGTAAAGAGATCGGCGGTAAGAAGAGCCACCCTCACCATGTCCTTGACGCCGGCTTGCCGGTCCTCGATCGAAAGGGACCCGCCTCCGACGAAACTATCGGTCACCGTGCACATGGCAAGAGCCCTCTTTTTCATCAGGGCGGCATTCGCATAAAGGGCATAGGCTTCCATTTCGACCCCGGCGATGCCTAGGCGTTGCCATTTCTTCCAATTCTCCGGATCGAGGTCGTAGAAGACGTCGCTCGAGAGGATGTTCCCCACGTGGTAAGGAAGTTTGAGGTCGACGGCCGCCTTGACCGCCTTGAGCAAGAGGGCGAAATCGGCGGTCGCCGAATAGGTTCCTCCTAGATGGAGCTCGCCGAGGAAATTGCTATCGGTCGAGGCGCCTTCCGCGAAGACGATATCGCGAAGCCCGATGTTTTCCTGATAGGTCCCCATCGTCCCGATCCGGATGATGGCTTCGACCCCGTAGCTTTCGTAGAGCTCGTGGGAATAGATGCCGATCGAGGGCATCCCCATGCCGGAAGCCATGACCGAAACCGGGAAGCCGCCCGGCGTCTTGCCGGTGTAGGCCAAAGCTCCTCGCACGGCATTGACGAGCCGCGGTTCCTTCAGGAAGGTCTCGGCAATCCAGCGGGCCCGCTTGGGATCGCCCGGCATCAAGACGACCTTGGCGAAATCGCCTTCTTTGGCTTCGATGTGGTGGGTTGGCATATTTACTTCCTCCCTGCCGGCTCCCGCTCGACGACATAACTCATCGAGGCGACGTCGGCGAAGCTCGTCCTCTTGCTCGAAAACAAGACCGAGAGCATCTCTACCGCATAGTATAAACCGAAGGTGAGAACAACGAGAACAAGGGGAATGAAAGCGCGGAGAACATAGCAACGAAAGGGGGCCTCCTTGCCTTCCTCGCCGACGATGGCTAAACCCATGAATGTAAGCCCGAGGGTCGACCCCCGCTTTAGATAAGGAAGAAGAATCCAATAGAAGAGTTCAAAAAGCGACCATAGGGCTCCGCCGAGGAAAAGAGCGACGAAAAGGGCCGCCGTCATCGAGACCGTCGGCTCGTTCATCCAAAGGAGGAACAAAACGAGGGCGGGGGCAAGAATGACCACCATGAGGAGAAGGGAGAGCGAAAAGTCGAAAAGGAAAGCCCAAAGGCGGTCGGAAAAGCGAGCTGGGACGACCGATGG
>CASFWS010000005.1:0-20524 GCA_949298295.1 uncultured Bacillota bacterium
AGGGAAACGATGTTGTGGCTGGCGATGACGACGATCTTGTCCTGCCCGGCGTAGCGAGCGACGATCGCCGCCTTGACCTTTTCGAGGGCCAGGGGGTCGAGGCCGTCGAAGGCCTCGTCGAGAAGGAGAAGGCGGGCATCGACGGCGAGGGCGGCGGCCAGATACGCCTGCCGCCTCATCCCCTTCGAGAAACTGGAAATGAACTTGTCGGTCGGGAGGTTCAGCTCGCCAGCCAGCGCGAGGAGGGCTTCCTTGTCCATCTCGTAGTAAAGGGAGAGGAACTCGTAAAGCCCGAGGAGGGTGATGCGGCTCGGGTAGTAGGGATCGTCGGGCAGGAAGAAGGTTCCTTTGGGCGGCTTTTGGAGGGAAATGGGTACCCCGTCGCAGCTGAGGGTCCCGCCGTCGAGGGCATAGACCCCGGAAAGGGCGCGAAGGAGGGTACTTTTGCCTGCTCCGTTCCGCCCGACGAGGCCGACGATTCCTTCCTTGATCTGGAAGGAGAGGTCGTTCAATGCCATCGTCTTCCCGAGCTTCTTCCTGATGTGGTCGGCTTCAATGATCATAGCCGTCTCCTTTCGCGATTATCCGATAGGCCCGATCGACCTCGTCGGGGTCGTATCCGGCCGCGGCGATGGGGAGCAGGAGGCGGTTGAGCTCCCGTTCCCTTTCCTTGCCGGGGCGGGTTTCCCGGACCCGGTAGCCCTTGCGGTCGAGGCAGTCGAGGTAGCCTTCGCTTTCGAGCCGCCGGTACGACTTGACGACCGTGTTCGGGTTGATGCCGAAGGCTTCGGCCGCCTCGCGGACGCTCGGGACATAAGAAAAGGGCGGGTAGGCACCGCTTTCGATGAGGTGCTTGGTGAGGGCATAGAGGCGCTCGCTCACCGGACCGCTTCCTGGCAGGGTCATCGGTTTAATCACGGCTTTAGGTTACCTTGCTGTATTATCTGTGTCAATTGTTCCCAATACTAGGCAGGGAAAACCCCCGCAAAAGGCGCTTCAAGTAATGAAAGTTCCGTTTTTCCTTGGCCCTCGCTTGGGGCAAAGAAACAAAAAATGCGATTGGGCATCGCATCTAAATTTCGAAGTGGCGGAGAATCGGGGATTTGAACCCCGGCTGGGCTTGCACCCACTATCAGTTTTCGAAACTGACCCCTTCAGCCGCTTGGGTAATTCTCCGTGCGACGTATCATAACCCTACTTTGACTTGCCTGCAAGCGCTTGCTCCCTCTAGGAGGGAGAGGAAAAAAGAGGCTATAATCCCTCGTCGGATGAACAATTCTTTGCTTATCTCCTTCGACGACCCCGCCTTCTGGCCCGGCCTCTTCGCCCTCGCGGCGGTTTTGGCCGTCCTTTTGGCTGCCGTCATCGGGATCGGGGTTCATTACGGGTATTCCGTTTACCGCGAGAAACGCTATCTCCTGACCATCCAGCGCGAGACCTCGACCGTCCGCTTTTACCGGGTCAACCGGATGGACGATCAGGTGACCTATTTCAATTTGAGCGACATGGCCGACGTCAAGACCTCGACCTGCGGGCAGTTCTATGCTTCCTTCCCGGCTTCCGAGCGGGAGCGCCTATCGACCTGGGTCGACGATTTGCTCGATGGAAAGGCCACCCCCGACTATCTTGAGCTCGACGTTTACATCGGGAAGCGGCGGAACCGCCAGCTCGTCCCTAGCTTCCTCAAGACGACGGGAATCGACCTTCCGAAGGGGACCCTTCACCTCGAAAGCTACCTTCTTTCCGGCCTTGCCCCGAACTCTTCTTCCTCGGCCCTCCATCTTTCGACCGAGTCGGAATTCGCCGAGGCATTGAAAAGCAACGGCTATGCCAATGGCTTCGCCTTCTGCTTTTCCTTCTTCCCCAAGAAGGGCGGGAAGAGCAAGGGCCGCCCGAAGGTCGGAAAGGACCTTTCCAGCCGTTTCCGGGCCCTCATCTCCCCTTACGTCAAGGGCAACCAGCGCCTCATCCAGTGCTCCGAGAGCGAATTCCTCCTCGCCAACTTCGACATGTCGGAACGAAGCGAGGCCATCGATTTTGCCCTCCGCTCCGGCAAGGGCATCGATGCCCTTCTCATCACGACCCGGAAGAAGCGCGAGCCCCTTTACGAATGCCGGATCGGCATCGTCGTGAACCGCGACCTCCCCGGGGATGCCGACGCCATCGTGGCCGAGAGCCGGGCTTCGGCCCTTGCCGCGCGGGAGGCTGGAATCGGCTTCGTGTTCTTCGACAAGGACAAGGAACCCTTGGCCAAGGTCGACGAGATCGGCGTCTTCAAAAACGAAGTCGACCGGATCATCGAAGATCGGAGAATCGCCTTCTCCTACCGCCCGGTCTATGCGGTTGCCCGGCGCTTCGTCTATGCCTACCTGGCCGATGCCCGCCCGATCAATACCTCCTTCGCGACGATCGACGAGCTGAAGAACTACGCCCGGCGGGCCATGGACGACAAGAACCTCTTCGCCCACATTGCCAAGACCCTCGTCAACCGCTTCGTTTCCCAGCGCGAGCTGAAGTCCCAGAAGCTCGTCTATCCGGTCCGTTACGACGAGCTTGGCCTCATCCAAAGCTTCTTTCTCCGCTTCCGCCCGGCCAAGGAAGCCAACATCGTCTTCCTTTTCCGGGAAGAGGACTGTGCCCAGTCGATTGGGCCCGGCGGCCTCGACGGCTTCCTTCTGGCCCTTTCTTCCCTCAAGGAGAAAGGCTTCCAGATCGCCTTCCTCCTAGCCGGGAATAGCCTTGCCCTCAATCCGGGCTGCTACCAGCTGGCCGATGCCTTCTACGTCGACTTCCAGAAGGCGGCCGGCCCCCATATGGACAGCCTCGTCCGGACCCAGCTCCACGCCCTCGTCGAAAAGTTGCTTCGCTACAAGAAACCGATCGTGGCCATGAACCTCATCAACTGGATGGCCTTGGAACTCGTCGTCGGGAGCGGGATCGATTACATCTCCTCCGATTGCTTTGCTCCCTTCGACGCCAACCTCCGCCCGATCGGCCAAAAGAACATCCAGCGCATCCAAGCGCTCAGGGAAAGGAAATGAACATGGACAAGAAAAACGATGCGATCACTTCCCGCGACGTCGATTTCGCCAAGTGGTATACCGACGTCTGCCGGAAGGCCGAGCTGATGGACTATAGCCCAGTCAAGGGCTTCATCAATTACCTGCCCTACGGTTATGGCATCTGGGAAGCCATCAAGGCCTTTGCCGACCCCCTCTTCAAGGAGAAGGGCGCCGAGAACGTCTACCTTCCGATGGTCATCCCGATGTCGATGTTCAATAAGGAAAAGGAGCACGTCGAGGGCTTTGCCCCCGAGATTCTCGTCGCGACCGTCGGCGGCGGTAACCAGCTGGCTGACCCCCTTGTCATCCGTCCGACGAGCGAAATCCTCTTCAGCGACCTCTACAAGCGGCTGGTAAGGAGCTACCGCGACCTCCCGAAGCGCTTCAACCAGTGGTGCTCGGTCGTCCGCTGGGAAAAGACGACCCGCCCCTTCCTCCGGGGGAGCGAATTCCTATGGCAGGAAGGGCACTGCCTCTTTGAAACGGAAAAAGAGGCCGTCGAGAACGCCCTCGAGATGCTCGAGGTCTACGACCGGATCGGCCGCGAATGCCTTGCCATCCCCTTCCTCAAGGGGAAGAAGAGCAAGCACGAGACTTTTGCCGGGGCGGTCGCCACCTATGCCATCGAGGCCCTCATGCACGACGGGAAAGCCCTCCAGGCGGGGACTACCCATTACCTTGGCCAAGGCTTTGCCAAGGCCGGAGGCATCGCCTTCCTTGGGAGGAACAATGCCCTCGAGACTCCCTACCAGTCTTCGTGGGGCATCTCGACCCGCCTCGTCGGGGCCGTCATCATGGTTCACGGCGACGATAACGGCCTCGTCCTTCCCCCGATGGTCGCCCCCGATCAAGTCGTCGTCGTCGGGATAAGGGTCAACGACGAAAAGGTCCAGGCCGCCTGCCAAGACGTTTTCGCTCGCCTAAAGAAACTCGGCATCCGGGCCAAGCTCGACATCAATCCCGCCAAGACCCCGGGTTGGAAGTTCGCCGAGTACGAGATGAAAGGCGTCCCCCTTCGCCTCGAAATCGGCCCCCGCGACCTCGAGAAGGGCGAAGCCGCCCTCTCGATCCGCTTCTCCGACGAGAAGCGGACGGTGAAGCTCGACGACATCGAGAGGCTTGTCCCCGAGCTCCTTAGGGAAATCCAGGAAGGAATGTACTTGGCCGCCAAGAAGCGGCTTGAGGCTTCCATCGTCGACGTCGAGACGATCGACGAGCTGAAGGAAGTCCTCGCTAAGGGCGGCTATGCCCGGATGGCCTATTGCGGCGGCGAGGAGTGCGAGCTGAAGATCAAGGAAATAACCGGCGGGGGAACGGCCCGCTGCATCTACAAAGAAAACGTCGAGAGCGGAACCTGCCCGGTCTGCGGAAAGCCGGCTACTGTCATTGCCTACTTCGCCAAGGCTTATTGAAGCAGGGACCGATAGAGCACGTTGGATTGGCCGCCATTTTTTCAACGTTGTTTCTTCGCGCAGGCCATCTTCCTCGGAACCTCTTTGCTCGCTTCACGCCCTTCCCGCCGGCGGAAGGAAAATTAGGATTTGCCTCTCCTAGCCCAACACCCGATGACCTATAATTTTGCATATGGCTGAGAATCGCTTTTCTTTTATCTTCGAAGGACTCGAAGAGGTTTCCTATCCTCTCTACCAGGCCGAGCAATCGATCCGCTCCGTCTCGCCGGGCGGCCGCCCCAACGCCTTTTCCTTTCTCAAGGCCGTTTACCTCGAAAGCCGGACGCCCGGCACCTATCGGGACCTCGTTTTCCGCCTCGAAAGCGATTTGCCCG
This sequence comes from uncultured Bacillota bacterium, assembly GCA_949298295.1. Classification (GTDB taxonomy): domain Bacteria; phylum Bacillota_I; class Bacilli_A; order RFN20; family CAG-826; genus UBA4951. The sequence goes on from CASFWS010000005.1 coordinate 4,849, forward strand.
GCTTTTCGTTCAAGGACATCCACCTTTCCCGCCTAGCCCTCGGCGAGAAGGCGATGATCGACGACTATTCCTATGCCCTCGACGAGGATTTCCTCTACCGCCTCCCCGAGCGGCGGGACATCGTTTTCCGGGCTTCCCTCTACAATGGCCCGACGGTGATTGCCACCCATGAGGCAAAAGGAATCGCCCTTCCCTTGTCCGAGGCCCTCGATCACGCTTCCGATCCCGTCCTCCTTGCAAGCTACGTAACCCCGCAAGACGCCGCTCTCGATCGCCTCTACGAAAAAGGGGCGCGGAAGGCCAAGGAGGAGAAGCTTTCCCTTTCTGGTTACGAAGAACGGGATCCCAACCTCGTCCTTTCGGCCGCCGAATGTCTTTATGAAGCCCTCCGGGAAGAGGAAATCGCCCTTCTTCAGCCCGCGAGCAAATCTTCCCTCCGGGAGAAGGTGCGCCTTCCTTACCTGACCTTGGCCGAAAAGAAGGGGACTTCCCTCGACATCGCCCTCGTCTACGCTTCCCTTCTCGAGCGGAGCGGCCTCCACCCCCTCGTCTTCCTCTACCGGGACAAGGCAGCGGTGGGCATCTGGCTCGAGGAAAGCCTCTTTGCCAGCGGCTTCACTGACAATCCTTCGCCCTTCCTCGTCGCGGCGAGCAAGGGCTACGACCAGCTTCTGGTCATCGACCCGTCTTCTTTCCTTTCGCCGGAAGAGGCCCGGGCCAAGGGCTATAACGACCTCGAGTCCGGCAGCCTCTTTGCCGGGGCCATCGACGTCCTGACCTGCCGGAAGGAACACATCCTTCCCCTTCCGACGCCGGGGCGGGAGGGAAAGGTCGTCTTCCCCTCTTTCGAGAAGCAAGGCGAGGGAAAGCTTTCGGAGATCGACCTTTCGACCCATCGTTACATCGATAGCGAGGACCGCGGCGACAAGAACCGCTACGACCATTGGCTCGACAAGCTCCTCGACCTCAATCTCAAGAACCGCCTCATCAACCTCCGCCCAGGGCGGAGCCTGCCCCAGCTCCTCGTCCCGGATGCCGAGAAGTTCCTCGACCTCTTGAAGGAAAACAAGAAGCTCGTCCTCGCTCCCTACGAATCCTACGTGGCCCGGGAGAAAAAGGGGGAGGCCATCATCGACTTCCCGCCCTCCTATTTCGGGACCATCGCCAAGGACAGCTACGAGAAAGGCGTCGTCCCCTTCCTCGTCGGAAGCGGGGAGGCTAGCGACGACCTGGTCAAATCGTTGTCCCGCCGGAGCAACACGGCCCTCGAGGAAAGCGGAAGCAACCCCCTCTTCCTGACCGTCGGGCTCCTTCGCTATTTTGACAACGAAAAGGCCGCGGCCCGGGGGAAGGGAGCGATGTACGCCCCGATTCTCCTTCTCCCCATCCGGATTCCCCTTCGGAAGGCCGGCCCCCATTTCTCCTTCGAGTACGATTACGACGAGATCACGGTCAACACGACCCTCTTCGAGTATCTGAAGCAAGCCTTCGGCATCGACCTCGGTCCCCTCGAAGGGACGATCCGCCGGAAGGACGGGCAGGTCGACCTCCGGCTCATCTATAACTATATTCGGGGGAAAATCGCTTCCCATAAAGGCTTTGCCCTCTTTGAAAACGCCTCGGGCATCGGCCTCTTCTCCTTCGCCCATTTCGTCATGTGGGACGATCTGAGGAGAAGGAAGAACGACCTCCTTTCCAATCCGCACATCGCCTCGATGGTCGCCGGGAAAGTGTCCTTCCGGGAGCCGGAAGGGCTTCTAAGCAAGGACGAATTCGATTCCCGCGAGGAGTTCCTCCCCCTCCCCCTCCCGGCCGATTCTTCGCAGATCAAGGCCATCGACGACGCCCTCCGGGGCGCGAGCTTCGTGATGGACGGCCCGCCGGGGACCGGGAAGAGCCAGACGATTGCCAACATGATCTGCGCTTTCCTTTCCAGCGGCAAGAAAGTCCTTTTCGTCGCCGAGAAGGAAGTCGCCCTCAAAGTCGTCAAGAAGCGCCTCGACCAAATCGGCCTCGGGCGCTTTGCCCTCTTCCTTTCCTCCTCGCGGACGGCCAAGGGCGACGTCCTCAAGGCCCTTGGCGAGCTCATTGGCCTCGGGATGCTGACTTCCGATGCCTCCTTCGAAGAGGCCAAGGAGCGGCTTTCCGCGAAGACGAAGGAACTCAATTCCCTCCTTTCTTCCCTCCATGGCCGGAAACGCTATCTCTTCTCGATCGAAGAGGCCATCGACCTTTATCTCTCGAGCCTTGAGGGCCAGGGCTTTTACCGTTTCTCCCTCGACGAGGCCCGCGGCCTCGATGAAAGCCGCTATCAAGAGGCCGTCGAAAGCCTCGCCCGCCTCGCCCGGAGCGACGAGAAGGTCAACGGCCACCTCGCCTCGCCCTTCCGTCCCTACGTCGGGGAAAGCTACAGCCTCCTCATCCGGGAGAAACTCATGGCTGCCCTCCAAGGCTTCCTCGAGCTCGACCAAGAGCTCTATCTTGCCGAGCACAACGCGGCCTTGGCCATCGGAGATATCAAGAAAACGCGGCAAAACGCCTCTATCATTGCCGAAATCGCCGAAGTCGACCGTTCTCTCGGCGGCCTTTTCGGGCCTTATTTCTCCGCCCCGTCGACCCCGAGCCGCGACGCCGAAATCCGTTCTTCCCTCGCCCTTTTGGACGATGCCGAGAAGCGGCGGGCCAAGATCCTTTCCCGTTTCAAGGAAAGCGTCTTCACCCTGCCCCGGGAGGCCGTCGTCGCCCTCGGAAAGGAATTCCAAGGCGGCGGTTTCTTTGCCCGCTCGCGGGCCAAGAAGGACCTTCAGAAACTCCTTTTGCCCCACCTCGTCGTGCGGCGAAAGCCGAGCAAGAAGGAAATCGCCTTCTTCCTCGAGGCCTTCGACGGGCTCACCTTCGGGCCGGAAGAGGCCCTGGGCAAGCGTTTGGAGCTCGAGTCCTTCCTCGGACCTATTTCTCTCAAGGAAGAGAACCTCCTTGCCCGTTTCGACGCGACGGCGAAGATGGCCGCGAAGGTCGATGAGCTTGTCGCCTCCTCGGCCCATCCTTCCCGGGTCCGGGCCAAGCTCGCCTCGTCCTCCCGCCCCTTCGGGAGCGAGGCCGCCTACCGCTTGGCCGACCTCTACAAGGAACACGAAGAGAAGGCCTCCGCCCTCCTCGAGGAATGCGCTTTCGACCTTCGTCTCTATGAAGACGACGACGATTACTACAAAAAGGAAAAGGCCCGGATTGCCGACTGTCTCGCCCACGAGGGCGAAATGGCCTCCTACTTCGGTTACCTCGAAGCCTGCCTCGAGGCCTCGACGAAGGTGCCTTCTTCCTTCCTCGAGCTTTTCAAGGCCGGGAAGATCCCGCCCTCGAAGCTCGTCAAGGCCTATCAAAACGCCCTTTCTCTCCTTCTGGTGAGCGCGGCGGCCTCGGAGGAAGGGGTCGCGAGCCTTTCCCACGAGGAAATCGAGAAGCTTCTCTCCTCCTATGCCGACGACCTTAGGGCCTATCAGGAAGCCTCGATTGCCGAATGCGCCTCGAAGATCACGGCCAAGTATCCATCCCCGAGCGCCGGAACGGCCGCCTCGAGCGATCTCTACCGCCTCCGGAAGTTCATCGCCAACGGGGGTCGGGGGATTTCCCTCCGGACCCTTCTCCGGGAGTTCGGCGGCCTTATCTCCACCCTTTGCCCGTGCTATCTGATGTCCCCCCTTTCGGTCGCCCAGTTCCTTCGCCCGGAAGACCGCTTCGACATCGTCATCTTCGACGAGGCTTCCCAGATTCCGACGAGCGAGGCCATCGGCTCGATCTCCCATGCCGAGGCCATCGTCGTGGCTGGGGACCAGATGCAGATGCCGCCGACCGATTTCTTCAAGGCGACCATCACCGGGGTCGAGGAAGGGGAAGAGAGCTTCCAAGCCATCGACGAGGACCTCGAGTCCCTCCTCGACGACGTCATCGTCATGGGCTATCCCCGGAACCGCCTGACCTTCCATTACCGTTCGCGGAACGAGAACCTCATCGCCTTCTCCAACGAGCGCTTCTACGGGAATTCCCTTTTCACCTTCCCTTCCCCCCGGAAGGAAGGGACCGGCGTCTCTTTCCGCAAGGTCAAGGGAGCCTACCAGCCGGGGCGCGGCATCAACCGCCCCGAGGCCGAGGCCCTCGTCGAGGAAGTCGCCCGGCGCCTTTCCGACCCGGAGGAGAGCAGGCGCTCCATTGGGATCGTCACCTTCAACGAGGCCCAGCAGAACCTGATCCTCGATTTGCTTGAGAAGAAGGATCCCTCGGCTTTTGCCGAGAAGGACGGCCGGGAGCCGGTTTTCGTCAAGAACCTCGAGAACGTCCAGGGCGACGAGCGCGACGTCATCTTCTTTTCGACGACCTACGGCCCGGACCGGAAGGGCTCCTTCTCCATCAACTTCGGCCCCCTTTCCCGGGAGAAGGGCGAACGGCGGCTCAACGTCGCCATTACCCGGGCCCGGGAAGAGATGATCGTCTTCTCGAGCTTCGATCCCGAGGAGATAAGGGCCGAGCGGGCGAAGAACGCCGGGGCCCGCTACCTCCGGGACTTCCTCTTCTTTGCCCGCGACGGGATCAAGGCCCTCTACAAGGTCCCTGGGAGCGCCCATTACGAAAGCCGCGGGGAAGTCGCCCGCCATTTGGCAAGCGACCTCCGGAAGCTCGGCTACGAGGTCGAGGAAGAAGTTGGGACCTCCCTTTTCCGGGTCGACCTCGCCGTCAAGGACGAGAAGGGCGATTACGCCCTCGGCATCTTGCTCGACGGGGCCAGCTACCTCGGGGCGGCGACCTGCGAGGACCGCAATCTCGTCCAGCCTTCGATCCTCGCCAATCTCGGCTGGAACTTCGTCCGCTTCTACGCCATCGAGTACTTCGATCACCCGAAGGAGATGGTCAAGGAAATCGTCAACCTCCTCAATGCCCCGAAGGAACGCCCGGCCCCGAAGAAGCTCGAGGTCCCTTCCTTCGCCCAGGAAGAGATAAGCCTGGCCCCCAACAAGGTCAATTACCGGCGCTACGAAGGCCATCCGGAAGGGGAAGACGAGGCCGCAAAGGTCCTTGCCGTCGTCAAAGGGGTCATCGCCGACGAGGCCCCGGTCGCCCTTACCCTCGTCGAGAAGCGGGTCCGGGAAGCCCTCGGCCTCAAGGCCATGACGAGCAAGTACCGCTCCTATGTCGGGATGGCCCTCGAAGCCCTCCGGCCGGTCCGGGAAAACTACCCCAACGAAGGCACCTTCCTTTACCCGGAAGGGACCGATCCCCGTTCCTATTCCTACTACCGCCTCGACAAGTCGGCCGGGCGCTCGGTCGAGGAAATCAGCTTCGTCGAGCTCGGCAACCTCTACAAGGACATCCTTCTCGTCGAAGGGCGCCTTTACAAGGAAGACCTCGTCAAGATGGCCCTCCAGCGCCTCGGGGCGACTTTCAAGAAGAAGGGGAACGACCACCTTCTCCTCGCCCTCAAGGCCGCGGTAAGCGACCACCGGGGCCTTGCCTACGACGACGACGGCTATGTCGTCCTCGCCCGCCCGGCGGGCCATTGATGCATCTATTTCAGGAGTTACCATGGACAATCGTCGACCTTTCCATGCCGAAGCCTTGGCCTTCGGCCTCCTCCGCGTCGCGGAGGACCTTGCCTCTTCCTCCCCAGTTGTCGTCCGCCTTCCCCGCGAAGGGGAAAGCCTAAGCGAAGGGGAACTCGTCCACGGCGGCCTTCGCCTCGTCCTCCGGGGCGGGAAGCTATCTCTCTACGCCGGGGAAGAGGCCCTTCTCGCGGAGAAGGATTTCGCCTTCGATCCCCTACGGACGTACGTGAAGGACAAGATCATCGACCGCGAGCACGGCAAAAGCGAAAGCGACCTCACGGCCGGTGGCCTTACCCTCGACGACGGGGTCAGCTACCGGAAGGTGATTTCCTTTGCCCTCGATCCGGCGAGCGAGTTCTTTGCCCTCGGCGACCACGTCGGGCCTTTGTCCCGCCGCGGCTACGAGTTCGTCAACTACAACACCGACGATCCTTCCGACCATACCGAAAACAAGAAAAGCCTCTACAAATCCTTCCCCTTTGTCTTGATTTCGCTGAAAGGGAAGTATCTCGGCATCTATCTCGACAACACCTACCGGACCCTCTTCGACTTCGTGGAAGAAGGGACGATGAACCTCGCCGCCCGGAAGGGGAACCTCGACCTTTACTTCGCTATCGATAGCGACCCGAAGGCCGTTCTTTCCCGCTTCTCGAAGCTCCTTGGGACGATGCCCCTCATCCCCCGGTGGGGCCTCGGGGTCCAGCAGACCCGGTGGGGCTACGACGGGGAAAAGGACCTCGAGGCGGTGGTGGAAGGCTATCGGAAGGCCGACATCCCCCTTTCCGCCGTCCACCTCGACATCGACTACATGGACGGCTATCGGGTGTTCACCTTCGATTCCCGGCGCTTTCCCGACCCCGCCGCCTTCATGGCGCGGATGAAGGAAGCCGGCGTCCACGTCGTCACCATCGTCGACCCCGGGGTCAAGGTCGACCCCGGCTACGAAGTCTACGATAGTCTCGTCGGGCAGGGGCTCGTCGCCACCCTCGACGGAAAGACCTACGTCAACGAAGTCTGGCCGGGCGAAAGCGTCTATCCCGCCTTCAACGATCCCGCCTGCGCGGAAGCCTGGGGAAACTATGTCGATGCCTTCCTGAAACTCGGCGTGAGCGGCTTCTGGAACGACATGAACGAGCCGGCTTCCTTTGCCGGGGAATTCCCGCCCGACGTCGATTTCCACGGGGTGAAGCACGAGGAGATGCATAACCTCTACGGCTATTACATGGGCAAGGCTACGGCCGAGGCGATGGCCAAGGCCGGGCATCGGCCCTTTGTCATCACCCGGGCCACCTTCATGGGCGGGCAACGCTACGCGGTGGGCTGGACCGGGGACAACCACTCGACCTTCGATTCCCTCCGCCTTCTTCCGGCCCAGCTCATGAATCTCGGGCTCTCCCTTTTCCCCTTCGTTGGGTCCGACATCGGGGGCTTCGGCGGGGATTGCACGCCCGAGCTTCTCCGGAAGTGGGCGGCCTTCGCCGTCGCCTGCCCCCTCTTCCGGAACCACTCTGCCATCAATACGAAGCGGCAGGAACCTTATTTCTACGACGAAAAGACCGTCGCGGCCTATCGCCGGGCGACGAGGCTCCGTTACCGCCTCGTCCCCTACCTTTACGACGGTTTCCGCGAGGCCTCGGAGAGCGGGATTCCCCTCATCCGGCCTCTCTTCCTCGAGTTCCCGGAGGACAAGGAAGGGGAAGCGGTATCCGACGAGTTCTTCCTCGGGGAATCGCTTCTTTGCTGCCCGATCCTCAACCCGGGGCCCGACGTCCGGGCCGCCTATTTCCCGAAAGGAGCCACCTATTATCCATGGGCCTTCGGGAAGGAAATCGAAGGCGGTCATTTCGAGCTCGTTGCGGGTAAGCCCGGCGAGATGACGATGTTTGCCCGGGCCGGAAGCGTCATCCCCCTTTACCCCGAAGGCTTCCACGACCTCGATCGGAACCCCGAAACCATTTCCCTAAGGGCCTTCCCGGGGCAAGGAAAAGCCATCCACTACGTCGACGAAGGGGACGGCTTCGGGTACAAGGAAGGCCGTTACGACCTCCTGGAAATCGTAAACGACGACGGAAAAGTCGAAGTCTCCTACCTCCACCGGGGCCTTGGGGCCTATCGGAAGGCCAAGGTCGAGACTTCGACCGGAATCTACGAAATCGACCTTCAGAAACGGTAATCGGCTTCCCCCTTCTGCGGAAGGGGAACGAGCGGGAGCTCGACGCCTGCTTCCCTTGCGAGGGCGCGGGCGCTTTTTTGGAAGTAGGCGTAAAGGGCCTTGACCCTAACGTCCGGATAGTCTTCGTAGCGGTCGCTCAGGTCGTTGCCTCCGGGGTTGAAAAGGTAATCGGGAAGAAGGAAGGGCTCGAAGTCCAGGAATTGGACCTCGGCGTGGCGGTAGGGGACCGCTTCCTTCCCGAAATGGCCCTCCCTCACGAGGGCGACGGCCTCTTCGAAGCCATCCCTCAAAAGGGCGTCGATTTCCTTCTTCGTTCCTTCCTTGAGGCGAATGGTCGAGAAATCGTCCTTCCTTTCGAGGTAGCGCTTCCGCCGGACGGCGATTTTCCCCTCCGCGATGTCGTAGGCCAGGATCAAATGCACGGGATCGCTTTCCCCGCGGTAATAGGAGGGGCCGACGAGGGAAAACTGGACGAAGTAACTCACGGAGTGATTATCCTTCAAGATAGGCTCTCTGGGTAGCCGGGAAACTTCTATCATATCCCTATGGAAAGAAAACAACTGCGCATTCTCGAGGCCAACGAGAACGCCATCCTCGGCCAAGAGGCCTCCTTCGGCTGGGTGGCCAAGGGGAAGGAGAAGGACAGCTCCCTCCTTTGGCTCAAGAGCCATCGCTATACTTTTGAGCGCGAAGAGAAGGACCGCCCGCCCTTCGAGAAGGAAAAGGAGGCTGAGTGGGACCGCCTTTTCCATGAGGGGAACGACCTCTTCCTCTTCCGGAAGTGGCCTTGGACCGTCTTCGTCAACCTTTTGGCCCTCGTTTTCGTCGTGGCCGGGGTCGTTCTCTACATTGTCTCCAATTTCGTGCCCGAGAAACTCGGATTGCTCGTTGCCGCCGTCCTCTTCTTCCTCCTCGGATTAGCCGCTTCGATCGTCAACCTCGTCCTCATGCGGAAGCAGTTAAGGCGGGTCAAGGAGCTCGACGCGATTGCCCGCGCCGTCCGCGAACGCCGGCTCTTGGAGGAACAAGAAAAGGCCGAAAAGAAGGAAGAGGAAGCGAAAAAACGCCTGCAAAACCCCCTTCAATGAAAAAAGAGGAGTATCCTCCTCATTCCTTCTTATCGAGACGCTTGCCGATTTCCACGGCGATTTTCCGCGCCCCGTCGAGGTCTTGGCATTCCTTCTCCCGCCGGCTCATCTCCGAAAGGAGGGAAGGCTCCTTTCGTAGGAGACGCTCAAGGAGCGGCCCGAGGGCCTTTGGGGTCTCGGCGGCAAAGCCGTAGCCCCGGCTTACCGCGTACGCGGCGTTCTTTTCTTCTTGCCCGGGGAGGTGGCCGGTAAGGATCAAGGGGAGGCCGGAAGCGATGGCCTCGAACATGATGTTGGGCCCGGCCTTCGTAAGGAGGAGATCGGACGCGGCCATCCGTTCCTTCAAGTCGTCGACATAGCCGTGGATTCTTAGCCCATCCCGGGGCGGGAGGCGCTTTTGAAGGTATTCCTTGAGGCGGGCGTCGCTTCCGGTGACGACATCGATGTCGACGTCGTGAGGATAAGCCGCCTCGATGAGTTTCCGGGTGGCTCTCAGTCCCCGCTGGCTGGGGTTCACGAAAAGGAGCTTCCGGCGCCGCTTCCCTTCCCTTTCCTCGCGCCTAGGCGCGCCGGGGGAAAGGGGGAAGCCGCTGAGGAAAAGGACCTCGGGAGGAAACCCTTCCTGAGAGAAGGCCGCTTGGCACTCCTTGGTCGGGACGAAGGTCAAATCGGCCCGCTTGTCCCGCCATAGGCGCGAATGCTTCATCGGGTCGAGGACGGCGACGAAGAAGGGGATGCTTCCGCCTTCCTTCTTCACGACGGGGAGGGCCGAGCCGACGAAGCAGGGGTGGAGGGAGACGACGGCATCCGGCCTCTCTTCCCTCAATAGCTTCCGGAGGCGGTCCTTCATGGCAAGGCGCAGGCAGAAATTGGAAAGGGGGCGGAATAGCGAGGTGAACTCGAAGAAAACCTTCCAAAAGAAGCGGAGGCGGGTCGTCATCGTGACGTAGCCTTGCTCCCCGCCTTCGCCCTTGTAGCCGCAAAAGAGGAGATTGCTGTCGTAGTCGACGATCTCGAGGTCGGGGCTAAGGGAAAGGAAGGCCGCCTTCAAGGCGTTGGAGGCGCTCCGGTGGCCGCCGGTCTTTCCGGCCGTCAGGATGAGGATCTTCTTTGGCACGCTCTTTCTCCTTTCAAGGCGCAAGGCTATCGGAGGGTCGAGGAATATTCAGGGTCGTTCCCTCCCTAGGCGGGGACGAACTCCTTGATGGCTCCGTCGTAGGCTTCGGTATTGAGGGAACGGACGTGGGAGTGGCGGCCTTTCGGGAGGAAAAGGAGGCGGCTCTTGGGATTGGTCGCCTCCCGGTAGATGCTTTCCCCGTCTTCCCGGGGGCAGAAGACGTCCTCGGCGCTATAGATGAGGAGGATCGGGCATTGGAGCTTGCCGACGGCCTCGATCGGCCGGTTGGCGAAGAAGTCGGCCTTCGCGTAGATCCGGGCCAAGAGGAAGGTCAGGTGAAGCATCGGGAAGGCCTTCTTCTTGAAGGAGGCGAAGTTCCGCTCGAACATCTTGAAATAGGTGGCGTATAGGCCGTCGCAGACGACTTTCTCGACGGGCGGATATCCCCGTTCCTCGAGAAGGCGGGCCGCGTAGACGGAAGTCGCCGCCCCGATGCAGATGCCGTGGAAGAGAAAACTTTCGACGTGGAAGCGTTCCCGGACGTAGTCGATCCAGGCCACGATGTCGCCGGCTTCCTTCAATCCGCCGGTTTGGTATTTCCCGTCGCTTAGTCCGTGGGCCCGCAAATCGACGACGAGGATGTCGTAGCCGAGCTCGGCATAGGGTTTGGCGAAGTAGTAGCTATAAAGGAGCGACTCGGTCCTTCCTTGGAGGATGACCGCGCATTTCTTGGCTCCGAAGTCGATGAACTCGCCCTTGAGGTTGAGCCCGTCGTGGACGATTTCGATGGGAAGGCGCCGGTCGCCTTGACTTTCGGCCCAGGCGACGCCCTCCTCGAACATCCGGACCTGGTCCGCGTCTTTTTTGTTGGTGCATTCCCGGCTCCGCTTCTTGGGGTTCCGGTAAACGGTGAAATGGAAGACGACGTGGGGAACGAGGATGAGGTAGACGAGGAGATTGAAAACGAGGAAAGAGGCGACCGCGATGAGGGCGATGGCCCACCAAGGAAGGGCGGTGGCGGCCAGGAAAGTCATAGCTTGTTCTTGACGATGCTTTCGAAGACCCCTTTCTCGTAGGAGAGATCGGTGATCTTCGTTCCGTAATAGAAGGCGGCGAAGAGGCCGGGGCCGCAGTTGATGCCGCTCGAGGGATAGATGTTCGTGACGATGACTTCCCGCGGCTTGATTTCCTTGCGGATCATCTCGGCGGCCTTTTCGGCTTGCTTCCGGCGGAGGGTCTGGGAAATAAAGACGACTTGCTCGCCCGGCTTCTTGATCGTCTTCTTCATGTACTCGATGAGGACCCGGTAGGACTTCTCGATGCCGTTGACCTTTCCGAGGACCTGGACCATGCCCTCGGGGCCGAAGTCGCCCATCGGCTTGATGCCGAACACCGTCCCGAAGAAGGCCTTGGCGTTGCTGATGCGGCCCTTGCTCGCGACGTAATAGAGGTCGTCGATCGGCCCCATCTGGTGGAGGCATTCGCGCTCTTCCTCAAGAAGGGAGAAGTTTTCTTCGATCGAAAGCCCTTCCTCCCGATGCATGCCAGCCCGGATGGCCAAGCTCCCGACCCCGAGGGAGTAGCGGCGGGAATCGAGGATCATGACCTTCCGGCCCGGGAATTCCGGAAGGAGTTCCTTGGCGTATTCGACGAGCATCTTGTAGGTGGCGCTCAAGGCGCTCGAGATGGTGACGATGAGGACGTCGAGCCCTTTCTCGAGCCACGAGCGGATCTGTCCCTTGGGGTTCCCGCAGCCGAGGGCGGCCGTCTTGTAGCCTTTGGGGTTGGCCTTGAGCTTGAGGTAGAAATCGTCGAAGAAGGCATCGTCATGGGCTTCCAGGTCGGATGCCTGCTCTTCGCATTCCGGGGTCGAGATGACGGCCCGGAAGTAGTCGTCGATGCCGAAGCGCTCCCGGAGTTCGGGCGAGAGGTCGCTCGTCGCGTCGGTGAGGATGGCGTAGGTCTTTTCCATTGTATTTTCTCCTTTCAGATCCTAAGGGTGAGGCGGTTCACGAGGTCAAGGCAGTTGTTGGCTTCGAGCGAATAGTCGCTCCGGCCTAGCACTTCCTTGGCGTAGGCTTCGATTTCCTCGATCTTCCGGGCCTTTCGGGGGTTCTTGAGGACCCTTACTTCGGGAAGGGCTCCATTCCCGAAGGCGCGGAGAGAGGTGTAGTGGACGTCGATTTTGGCGCCCGGGGGATTGTAGGCGCGCCCGAATTCGAGAACCGAGTCGTCACCGAAATAGATGCCATAGTGGTAGTAGGGGCCGCAATTGACCCGGATGACATCCCCCCGATGCGGCTCGAGGTAATCATAATGCATCTTCACTTTCCTTGCCTTCTCGCGTTTGATTTCGTAGAAAAGGCGGAAGCAGCGTTCCCGGATTTCCTCGTTGAGGGCCGCCGTCCTTTCCCTCGAGGAAAGGCCTTCCTCGGGCAAGGAAGGATAGATGGGCTGGCCGATGACGAGGCGGAGGCGCCGGAAGATCCCGTAGTTGAAATCGCTGACGACCGGGACGATCGGGGCCCCGCTTTCGAAGGCGATGAGGAGGTAGCCGGTCCCGAAAGGGCCGAACTCGAAGAGGGGTCCCCGGGCGCCGTAGTCGCCTTCCGGGAACACCACGAGGCTATAGCCGCGGTCGAGGAGATGGGCGCTCCGGGAGAGGAAGTCGAAGCGCCGGCCCTTCAAATCGACGAAGACGGCCCCGACCATCGCCATCAAGGGCTTGAAGACCTTCCGCCAGCCGACGTACCAATCGGCGGCCAGGTAGTAGAGGCGGCGGAAGAAAAAGAGGACGGCAATGGCCACCGCGTCAAGGAAGCTCTTGTGCCCGGAAATGATGATGGCCCCCTTCGGCACCCTGAATTTTCTTCCCCCTTCGTAGCTGACCTTCGTCTTGAAAAGAAGGGCGGCGAAGGGAGCTCCGATGACCATGGCGATGTAATACATCACGATGTTCATTGTCCCTCCTTTATCTTCCGGTCGAAGTCGTCCGGGGTTCGGAGAGTCCGGTCCTTTTCGAGGTCAAAGCGGACCCCGAAGGCGGACTGGAGGGAAATAAGAAGGGAGATGTAGCCCATCGAATCACCCCCGAGGTCGAGGAAGTAGTCGCTGTTCGGGGCGACGGGGACGTCCTTCCCGAGGCTTTGGCGGAACAGTTCCTCGATGAGGGCGAGGGTATCGTCAAGGGGAACATTGCCCTCCGCTTCCTTCGTTGCGGCGGCAAGGGAAAAGAGGCGGACCTGCCCTTTCTCGACGGCGAGGCGGAGCTGGGCCCGCGACACTTTGATGGCGTTGGGATTGGCGATGGGATCGTTGGTCAAAAGGACGGAAGCGACGCATTGCCCATAGGAAACGGAAGCAAGGCGGGATTTTCCCGCGGCGAGTTCCCGCTCGATGAGGGCGGGCGCGATGCCTTTCCGGTATTCGACGACCAAGGTCAGCTTGCCGTCGAGCTCGAGGACCGAAAAGTGGTTGGCAAGGGGAAAGGAGAGTTCCCGCTCGATGAGGTCGGGGGACACGTTTTCCCCGTTTTCCGAGACAAAGAGGTCGCTTTTGCGGCCGTTTATGAAGTATTGGCCGTCAACTTCACGGACTAAATCGTTGGTTGAAAAGGAAGTCGGGCGCTCTGTTTTCCCATCGAGGTAGATGATTTCCCGGGCCAGGCTTTTCCCGCTGACGACGAGGGTGCTGTCCTCGGCGATGGCATAGCGGACGCTCGGGAAGGGGGAACCGATCGACCCATTGGTCCGGACCGAGAAGCGTTTCGCGAGGTTGGCCCCAGCAATCGAGGCCTCGGTCGTCCCGTAGCCGTTGAAGAGGGGGTAGCCGATGGCATTGATGGTCCTTAGGGCCTCGGGGTCGATGTAGGCCCCGCCGGAAATCATGAAGCGGGGGGATTCCCCGAAGGCTTTGCGCCGGACTTCTCCCATAAGGCGCCGGGAAAGAACAAGGGCAAGGCCCGGAAGTAGTTCGCCTAGCTTTTCGAGGAGGGCGACGGCCCGCCCGAAAGCCTTTTCTTTCTTCGGCCCGGCTCGCTTCACCCCTTCCTTGATGCCGGCATGGAGTTTGTGGAAGAGAAGGGGCGGGGCAAAGACGTGGGTAACGCCGTGGCGGATGATCGTCGCCCGGACCGTCTCGGGGGCGAGGTCGCGGAAGAAGACGATCGTCCTTCCGTAGAAGCTGAACCAAAGGTAGGAAACGACCATCCCGAAAACGTGGAAGAAAGGAAGGATGGCCGCCACTTTGATGGCCCCGCGGTAATCGTTGATGAACCAGCGGTTCTTCTTGACGATGCTTTCGCTGTTCTCGATTTCGGCGGCGATGGCGTCCCCGTCGTAGACGGCAATCTTCGCTTCCAGGCCGGTCAAGGTCGAGGAGATGGCGAAGGCGTTGCCCCATGTCCCTTCCTTCGGGATTCCGCCCGCAGGGAAGGCAAGGATGTCCGGGCGCCCGTAGGAAGAGGGGTAGTCGGGCGAAAGGGTTATGACCTTGGTTACCGTAAGCCTTTCAAGAAGCCTTAGCCGAAGGCTCAAGGGATAATAGGAATTGACGAGATAGGGAGAATACCCGGCCATGAGGCTTCCCCAGAAGGCGATGATGAAAAAGGGGCCGTTGGCAAGGTCGATGGCGATGTATTCCCCCTCCTTGGCCGGGAAGGAAGATTGAAGATAGGCTGCGAAGGCTTCGATGTCCTTCCTTAGCTCGGCGTAGGTCTTTTTCTCGAGGCGGAGGTCGACGAGGCGCTCATAAGCGACCATGTCGGCATGGGCGAAGGAAATCGCGAAGAGATCCTCGAGGCGCTTCTTAGAAGAGCGGAGCCTAGAAAGGTCCCGCCGCATCGTCGCAAGGTAGTTTTCCATCTTCCTCACATGGCCCCGACGATGACGAGGGGACGCTCTTGCCCGCCGGGGAAATAGCTGAATTCGACGTCGTCGCGGTTGGCAAAATAAAGCGACAGGGCATCTACCGTCTCTTGCTTGATGCCCTTGCCTCCGAAGACGACGATGGTCGAGCGGCCCTTGAGGTTAGTGGGGGACAAGGCCGCTTCGATTTGGGCTTCCAAATTCGGCCCTCCCTTGAAGGAAAACTCCGCCGTCTTGATCTTCTTCAGGATATTGAGCGACTTCCGGAAATCCTTGTAGGAACCGTCGAACATCGAGGAGGCAAGGCGGAAGAAGGCGCTCGCGAGCCCTCGGCATTCGACGACAAGGAGGTTCTCGTAGTGGTCCCACCAGCGGATCGATTTGATCTTTTCCTCGATTTCCCGGCTGGCGCTATAGACGACGAGGTTCCCACCGAGGTAAGAGCCGAGGAGGTTCTTGAGTTCCTCTTCGGTCGGGACGTGCCCTTCCGGAAGCGGGAAGGCCGCGTCGGCCCCGAGCCGTTCGAAGAGGGCGGCGGTCCCAGCCCCGTAGGCGAAGGCGACGACGGCGTAGTCGGGGTGCTTGCGGGCCTTGAGGCGGGAGAACTCCGGCGTTTCGAAGAGATCGTCGATTTTCATGAGGATCTTCGTGCCGAATTTCTCGAAGGACTTGATGACCGCCTGCGGCCCGTTGGTATGGATGTGCACCTTGAGAAGGTCGCCGTTGATGGCGCAGACGACGGAGTCGCCCCGCCCGCTTAACAGCTTGGAGAAGTACTCCTTGTCATGCTTCTCCTTCAAACGGATGGTGAATTCGGTGCAATAGCGGAAGAAGGAAAG
>CASFWS010000005.1:20531-29336 GCA_949298295.1 uncultured Bacillota bacterium
TGGGAGGAGACGGTCTTCCCGGCAATCGAAGTAATTGGCCGCGCCCTCGAAGGATTTCTTCATCCCGTCGACGACGAGGTAGAAACCGAGGGCGCCGCTATCGACGACGTTGTTGGTTTCCAATAGCTTCATCTGGCCGTGGGTCTCGAGGACCGCGGCGAAGATGTTCGAGCTCAGAAGATCGAGGAAATCCTTGAGGGTTCCCCCTTCGAGAAGGGCAAACTTGGCGAGGGCTTGCTTGGCTCCTTCCCGCATGACGGTGAGCATCGTTCCTTCCATCGGGTCGATGACGGCCGCGTAGGCGACCTTGTAGGCGTGGACGACGGCCTCGGAAAAGGCCTCGATGGTGAAGATGTCCTTGTCGCGGAGGCTGTCGCTCAAGCCAAGGAAGTACTGGGAGAGGATGAAGCCGCTATTGCCGCGGCTTTCCAGCGACATGTTCTCGGCGAAAACCGAAAGGACCTCGCCGGCCTTGGCCTTCCCTTCGATAGCCAAGAGCCCCTTTTGGAAGGTTCGCTTCATGTTTGTCCCGGTATCGCTGTCGCTCACCGGGAAGGTATTGATTTCGTTGAGGTAGGTTTCGTTGTAGGAAAGGCTCGCAAAAGCCGAGCGAAGCATTCGATATAGCTCGTAGCCGTCAATGACTTCCGTTCCCGTCATCATTGTCACTCCTTGATGTCGATGCGCCGCTTGTACTCCCGCTTCATCTGGCTAAGCATGTGGGCGCGGGCAATTGTCTCGAAACAGCGGCCGAAAAGCGGCACTCCCATGAGGTGGACGGCAGCCGAGGCGATCTTGATCCCGATGGCCTTGCCGGGAGAATACCATGCGTCGCCGTAGTGGTGGATGCACATGGTGTTTTCCGTCGTCTTCGTTTCCCTCGTGATGTAGTGCTTGGGAAAGAAATAGTCCCGCGGAAGGAGGAGGACGCCATCAGGCGCTTCTTTCTTCTTCCCGTCGAGCTTGATGCCGTAGAGGCGCTGAAGGGAAGCGGAGAAGTTGAAGACGCAGCGCATGTTGCTCTTGTTGGTTATCGGCGGGCACGGCTGCTCGTAGCGGCTATAGACTTCCTTCATTGCCGGATGGCCCTTTTTCGAACCGAGAATGGCACAGCCGAACCAGTATTCGGTTTCGTAGCCGATGAAGAAATCGCATTGCTCGGTTAGCGGCTCGAAGCTCTTCAGCACCTCGACATCGGTATCCAGATAGACCCCGCCGTAGTTGAGAAGGGCCCAGCTTCTGATGACGTCCGCGGCCAATGGATAGTTCCGGGCGGCCATGGCCTTTCTGACCCATTCGTTGCTTTCGATGTCGAAAGTCTTCTCGTTCCATTCGATGAATTCAAAATCGGGGTGGAGCCTTTTCCAACCTTCGATATAGGATGCAAAGCGGTCAGGCAACGGGTTCCCGCCCAGCCACACGTAGTGGATGCGCTTTTCAATCACGGGTGGAATTGTAGTTTAAGTGTCTCTATTGTTCAAATTTCCGGTGGCCTTTCCGGATACTTGCGCAAAGGGAATGACAAACGCGCAAATATTCCTTCTCCAATATGGAAGGAAGTTTCGGGGGCTTGCAGCCGCTTCGAAGCCGGGAACCGAAATCGGTTGGGTAGGAGGGATGCCTTCATTTCTTGTGGCGGACGCTGAACAACCGGTGTATAGTAGTCCGGCACGGAGGCGTACCCAAGAGGCCGAAGGGGACGGTTTGCTAAACCGTTAGACCGGGTTACCGGTGCTCGGGTTCAAATCCCGACGCCTCCGCCAGCTAAGGAAAATGGCCGTCGCTACACGCGGCGGTCCTTTTTTATACCCGGAGAATTAGGGCGAAATCGCCCGCAAAACGTCATTTGTTTTCCCATTTCCGCCGAATCGGGATTCCTTTTCTCTTCTGAAGATGGCCGCCGGTCCTTGCCTTCTTTAGAATTAGGGCATGAGCAAAAAGAGTTTCGATCCCGGCACCTTGACCCGGGAAGAAAAGATTGCTTATGCGAATCGCTTTCGCGTCCGTTCCCTTTTCCTATTGGTCCTCTTCATCGTTTTGGCTTCCCTCTTCGGGGCCGGCGGCTTTGCCGGGCTCATCGTTTCGCTGGTTGCCGATTTCGATCCGGAGTACGTCAAGTGGATTGTCCTCTCCGTCTCGGTGGCGAGCTGGCCCTTCCTCATGTCCCTATTCATCTTCCTCGCCCTCTATCAAAAGCCCTGTTACCAGAAAGCCTTCTATCTCCTGTTTGCTGCGGAATCCGTCGAGGGGGTTTACGAGGATTTCCGCCTCATGTACTCCCCCAAGGGAAAGGATTACGAAGCCCTTCTCGCCGGGGCCCGGAAACTTGTCCGGAAAGAGCCTGACTTGACCGCCGGCTCCTATTACGAAGGAACTTTCCGCGGCGTCCGCTTCGCCTCCTTCGCCTTTCCCTCGATGGGCTTCGCCGCCCGTCACCGGAGCGCCCTTTCGATCGAGGGGGAGGGAAGGGAGAAGGGCCCGAGCCGGGTCTCGCGCTGGGCAACGAAGGACCTCGGGGGACGCTTCTTTTCCTTCAGCCTTCCTTACGAGGCCGCGGTTCCCCTTTTCATCAAGGACCGGCGCGACCTTTCCGCCTTCAAGAAAAAGGCCGGCGGCTGGAAGCCTTTCCAGAGCGAGTCGATCCGCTTCAACGAGGTCTTCGCCTCTTCCTTCCTCGGAAACGATTTCGAAGCCGCCTATCGAGCCCTCGGGCCCGAGCTCATCGGGGGCCTCCTCGCCCTGGAAGAAGACTTCGCCGGCTACTTTTCCCTCTGCCTTCAAGGGAAGGAAGGCCGTGTCCTCTACGACCATTACGACTCGGGCCTCGACCTCCGCCTCGGGAGGAAAGTGACCGAAAAGACCCTCGGCTACCTCCGGGAAGAGCTTCTTCTCCCGAAGCGGATCATCGGCATTCTTTTCCTAAAAGGCCGCCTCGAGGGCGAAGGAAAGGACAAATAGGGCGGCGAGGAGATAGAGGGGCCAGCCAATCGCCTTGGCCTTCCCTTCGAACAGCTGCATGACGACGTAGGCAATGACCCCAATGGCCATGCCGCTGGCAAGGGAATAGGTGAGGACCATGCTCATGACGGTGAGCAATGAGGCCATGAGGGCCGAACCGTCTTCCTTGGCCACTTCCTTGATCGAACCGGCCATGATGAAGACCCCGACGTAGACGAGGGCAACCGCGTTGACCGAGCTATAGGAGAAGACCGAGAAGAGAGGAAAGAGAAAGCCGGAAAGCAGGAAGAGGAAGCCGGCAACGATGGTCGATAGACCGGTCCGGGCCCCGAAGGAAATGCCGACCGTCGATTCGGCGAATCCGGTAAGCGAACTCGTCCCGAAAAGCCCGCCGAGGGGGCTTGCGATGCCATCGACGAGCATGGCCCGGCGATAGCTGCAACGGTCTTTTCCCTCGAGGTCGAGCCCGGCGGCCTTCGCGGTGGCAAAGAGGCAAGCCGTGGCATTGAAGAGCGAGAGGAAGACGATGGAGAAGAGGGCGACGTAACTGTCGGGCCGGCCAAAGACGGTCCCGAGGGCCTTTCCCCAATCGAGCCCTCCTTCGAAAACGCCGAAAAGGAAGACGTCGCCGAAGCCGGAGACGCCCCAGCTAGCCCCGGGATCGTCCCACGGGGCCAAGGGCAGGCCTTGGCTTTCCCCGCCGGCGGCCAGGATGATCGACGAGGCGGCGACCCCGACGATGGCCGTAGCTAGTAGGGAAAGGGGAAGGGCAAACTTCTGAAGGAGGGGGAACCGCTTGAAAGCGGATAGCCCGAAGGCCAAAAGGATCCCGAAAGAGGCGAGAAGGACGCCGGGGGAAGAGAAATCCCCCAAGGTTATGAGCGTTGAGGGATCGTCCTTCACGAGGCCGGCATTGACGAGGCCGACGAAGAGAACGAAGCCCCCGAGGCCGACGGTTATGGCCGAGCGAAGGCCCGATGGGATGGCATTGACGAGGAGCCTCCGGACCGGGGTCAAGGTCAATATCAAATAGAGGAGGCCGGCCACGACGATGAGGATCATCCCCTCGGCCGGCTGGAGTCCGCTATTCTGGACGACGGTATAGGCAAAGAAAGCATTGAGCCCCATCCCCGAGGAAAGGATCAGCGGATAATTGGCGAAAAGCCCCATGAGGAGGGAAACGGCAAACGTCGAAAGGGCGGTGGCGAAGAAAACGCCGGAGGCATTGAGGCCGACGCTCCCGAGCATCGCGCTTTCGACCGGGAGGATGTAAAGGGTCGCGAAAAAGGTGAGAAGGCCGCCCAAAATCTCGTTCTTGAAGCTGGTGCCTCGATCCTCAAAACGGAAAAAGCGCCGCAAAACGTCCATTTTTTATTGAAGATCGATGTCGAGAAGGACCGGACAATGGTCGCTTCCGAAGATTTCGTCATGGATTTCCGAAGCCCTGACCTTCGCGAGGAGACGTTCGGAAACGAGGAAGTAGTCGATGCGCCACCCGGCGTTGTTTTCCCGGGCGTGGAAGCGGTACGACCACCAAGAATACTTGACCTCCTCCGGGTGGAGCCGGCGGAAGGTGTCGGCAAAGCCGCTTGCGAGAAGAACGTCCATCTTGGCCCGTTCCTCGGGCGTGAAGCCGGCATTGTGGACATTCGCCTCCGGGTTCTTGAGATCGATCCGCTCATGGGCCACGTTGAGGTCGCCCGTGTAGATGACTGGTTTCTTTTCGTCGAGTTTCTTCAAGTAAGCCAAAAGGCGGTCTTCGTATTCCATCCGGAACGATAGCCGCTTCAATCCTTCGCCCGAATTGGGGACGTAGGCCCCGATGAGATAAACTTCCGGGTATTCGAGGGTAATGAGGCGGCCTTCTTCGTCGTAGGCGCCGTCCTCGAGCCCGAAATGGATGTCGAGGGGCTTTTCCTTGAAATAAGCCAAGGTGCCGCTATAGCCCTTCCGAAGCTTGCTCGAAGTGTGAACCTCCTGATACCCTGGGAGAGGTTCGGGGAAAACGTTTTTCGGGCCGTCGGTCCATTTCGTTTCCTGAACGAAGACAACGTCGGGAGCCAAAGAGGAAAGGGAGGCGTAGAAGCCTTTGCCGACGACCGAACGAATCCCGTTGACGTTCCAAGAGACAATGCGCATGTTACTTGTCGAAATGCTCCTTCAGGGCATTGTAGGTTTCCTCGCTCAGATCGTGCTCGATCTTGCAGGCATCCTTGAAGGCCTGCTCGGGGCTGACTCCGAGGGAGACGAGCCAGTTGCCGAGGAAGCGGTGTCGCTCATAGGTTTTCGAGGCGACTTCGAGACCCGTTTCGGTAAGGGCGATTTCCTCCCGGCGGTTGACCCGGATGTAGCCGAGGCTCGAAAGCTTCTTGATGGCCTTGCTGATCGAGGGCTTGCTGTAGCCGAGCGAGTTGGCGATGTCGATGGCGTGGACCTTGCCAGTTCCCTTGCTCTCTTCGAGCATCAGGATCCTTTCGAGGTAGTCCTCGCCCGATTCGTGAATGTCCTTGTCGATTTCCATGGGAAGATTATAGAAGGATTTCTCCTCTTCTGCCGCCCTTCGGCTTCTTTTTCCGTTTGCCATGGCTATCTCCCCCTTGACAGTAAACCATAGGCAACTAACATATTGGCGGTTACCATTAGGCAACTAGGAGAACAACATGCCATTGCTCATTGCCCCGACCAACGTGCCCCTCAAGGTCGTGAAGGTCGGGGGCGACCCTGAGGTCGCCAAACACTTGGCTTCCCTCGGAATCACGAGAGAAGCATCAATCGTCTTGCTCGGGAAAAGCGGGGCCTCGGCCCTTTGCGAAGTCCGGGGCACCCGCCTAGCCATCTCGAAGGAAGTGGCGCGGGCTATTGCCGTCACCTGTTAGGAGGAAAGCCATGTTACTGGACGAACTTAGCGTCGGCGCGACCGCCGTCGTGACGAAAGTGGGAGGCGAAGGCCGCGTGCGGCGCCACCTCCTCGACATGGGGATCACCCCGGGAGTCGAGATGTATCTCCGGAAGCGCGCTCCCTTCGGGGATCCGATCGAGATAACGATCCGCGGCTACGAATTGAGCCTCAGGAAAGACGAGGCCCATTGCATTGCCGTCGAAATGAGAGGATAAGCGAATGAAGGAAAGGAAACTAACCGCCGCTTTGTTGGGAAACCCCAACTGCGGCAAGACGACCCTCTTCAACTCGTTGACCGGGGCGACTGCCTATGTCGGCAACTGGCCCGGCGTCACCGTCGAGAAACGGAGCGGAACCTATCGCTTCTCCAAGGAAAGCGAAATGGATATCGTCGATTTGCCGGGGATTTATTCGCTTTCGCCCTATACCCCCGAAGAAGTCGTTGCTCGCAATTTCATCATCGACGAGCGCCCCGACGTCGTCATCAACGTCATCGACGCGAGTAACCTCGAGCGGAACCTCTACATGTCGACCCAGGCCCTCGAAATCGACGTTCCCCTCGTCTTGGCCCTCAACATGGCCGACGTCGTCGAAAAGGAAGGGAAGAAAATCGACGTTGCCGTCCTTGAGAAACGGCTGGGGGTCCCGGTCGTCCTCGTTTCGGCCCTGAAGAAAAAGGGCCTTGCGGAACTCATGGAAACGGCTTTGGAAGCGGCTTCCAAGCCCCGGAAGGGCCATTCCGTCCTTCCCGAGCGGGAAGTCTACCGGAAGGCCGAGGGAATCTATGCCTCCTCGGGCCTCTCGAGCCCCCTCTTCCATGCCGTCAAGGCCTTGGAAAAGGATAGCCTCGAGGAAAAGAGCCATCCTGACCTCTACCAAAACGCCCAGGCTTTGGCCGAAGAAGACGGAACCGACTTCGAGGTCGGGATCGCGGACGAGCGCTACGCCTATATCGAGAAGCTCTGCGAGGAAGCCAGCAGCGCCCGCCGGAAGAAGGCCAGTGAAAAGCTCTCGCTTTCCGACAAGGTCGACAAGGTCCTCACCAACCGCTGGGCCGGCATCCCGATCTTCATCGTCCTTCTCTTCGTCATCTTCCACCTCGTCTTCAGCGAGGATTTCCTCTATCTGTCCTATTCGGGCCTCATCCAGGGGACCTTCGCCGAGGGCACGATGTGGGAAGGCCTCTTCTATGCCGACGGGGCCGTCATGTCGCCCGGCGTCATCTTGGCCAACTTCGTCAACTGCCTGACCGGCGGGCTGAGCACTCTCGTGAGCGGATGGTTCACCGACCCCTCCCTCGTGCCGCTTCAAGGCTTTATCGTCGACGGGGTCCTCGGAGGACTCTTTGCCGTCATCGGCTTCATTCCCCAGATCCTCTTCCTCTTCCTCTTCTTCTCGATCCTCGAGGACAGCGGCTACATGGCCCGCGTCGCCTTCATCTTTGACCGCGTCTTCCGGAAGTTCGGCCTCTCGGGCCGGGCCTTCCTCCCAATGATCATGGGCTTCGGCTGCTCGGTCCCGGCGATGATCAATACCCGGGGCCTCAGCACCGAGAAGGAACGGATCCAGACGATTCGGGTCATCCCCTTCTTCTCCTGCATGGCCAAGGCTCCGATCCTCGCGGCCGTCGCCGGCGTCCTCGCTAGCGACTTCGGCTGGGCCGCCAGCGACCTCGTCGCCCTCCTCGTCTACGTTGCCGGGATCGGCGTCGCCATCATCTCGATCATCGCCATGCACCTCACGACGATGAGGGAGAAGGTCCCGCCCTTCATCATGGAGCTTCCTTCCTACCATCTTCCCCAGCCTCGGGCCCTTGCCATCCATATCTACGACAAGGGGAAGCACTTCCTCAAGAAAGCCTTCACCATCATCTTCCTCACGACGATCGCCGTCTGGGCCCTCTCCCACTTCAGCTGGGATTACACCTACCTGGAGAATAACCAGATCGGCGAATCGATCCTCGCCGACATCGGCCGTCTCATTCAGCCCCTCTTTACCCCGCTCGGCTTTGGCTCCCAGCTCGGGACGGCCTGGGGATGGGCCTTCGCCGTGACGGCTATCACCGGTCTCATCGCCAAGGAAAACGTCATCATGACGATGGGCTACCTCGGGGCGGCGATTCTCGGGACCGCCGAGTTCGCCGGAAGCGACGTCGAAGCCGTCGAGGCCATCGTCCAAGCTGTCAGCCTAAGCGGGGGAACCATCACCTCGGGCGCCCTCTTCGCCTTCATCATGTTCAACGTCCTGACGATTCCCTGCTTTGCCGCCGTGGCCACGGCCCATGCCGAGCTCCCGAAGGGAAAGATGGGCTGGACGATCCTCTTCTGGCTTCTTGTCTCTTACGTTGGTGGAACGGCCTTCTTCCTGATGTGCGACTATCCTTGGACTATCGCTATCGTTGTCCTTCTCCTTGCCGGCTTCTTCACCTTCGCTTACTTCTACAACAAGAAGAAGAGCCTCGCCGAAACGCCGAAAGGAAGGGCTTAAGATGCATTGGGCCTACTATCTTACCTTCGGCCTCCTCGCCGCCTACTTCGCCTTCCTCCTCTTCCTCCGCTTTAAGCGGAAGAAAGAGGGGAGGCCATCGGGATGCGATTGCTCGGGACGGGGCAAGATGCTCGTGGCCTCCTATCGGGCGATGAAACGGAAAGAAGAGCGGGAAGCCTGCTGCCACTCAGATAGGGACGCGAGGAAATGAATACCGGCTCCGGATCCCCGGAGCCTTTTCCTTTTTCAGCCAACCAAACGCCTTCCGAGCAAGGGAGAAGGGACGGGCCAAGCCGAAGGGTTTGACCCGTCATTCCCTAGTCGAGCTCAGCCTTCCCCGTCCAAAGCTCGTAGTAGCGCCCCTTGAGGGCCAACAGCTGCTCGTGGTTCCCGCGCTCGATGATGCGCCCGTGGTCCATGACCATGATGCAGTCGGCGTAGCGGATGGTCGAAAGGCGGTG
>CASFWS010000006.1 GCA_949298295.1 uncultured Bacillota bacterium
AGCAGGCCCGGGTCGGCCAGGCACCGCTTGGTATAAGCGTGTATGCAGTTTTCCTCATCCTGAAACTCTTTGCGGTACAACTCCTGCTTGCAGAGCGGCAGCGTGCCGCACGGGGCACCGCCGAGGAACTGCGCGCGCCGCGCCTCCCACGAGAGGAAACGGCCGGAGGGGCAGGTGCAACGCGCATAACTCGCGTAGAACCTTTTGGCCTGCTCCTGCAGTCCACTGTCCACGACCATCTGTTTTGAATAAATCTCGCCCCTCGTTCCGAAAACGGCGATGGGCTCCCGGCCGTCCTGCCCGTAGTATTCAGCCGTGCGTCGCAGCCGGGTCTCGTTTTCCGGCTCATAGGAGCGCACGAAGATGCCGAACTTCTCCAGCCCGCCCCGGCGGTTCTGCACGGCATAGCGGCAGATTTCGGCGGCCAGGGCTATGCCCGCCTCGTCGTTGCCCAAGGCTATGACCACATAGTTCAGGCTGTCTACGATTTCGCCCATCCGCCGCCAGAAGCCCGGCGAGGCGGCATCCTCCCCGATGAGCTCCACTTCGTCCGCCAGGGCCGGCAGCGCCGGAATCTCGCGGAAGAGCTTTCCCTTGATCTGCTCCATCCGCCGGTCCACGGCGTAGAGGCGGAAGGGGCTCTTCGACCGTCCCTTCCGGATAAAGGATCGCGACGGAACTTCCGCTCGTGAGGGCGATGTAACGGTCGGTCCCGTCGTCGACGTAATCGACGTAATAGGTCGTCTCCCCGAAGGCGACCCGGCCCCTGATGGTGCCTTCGTATTCGGTGAAGTCGGAGACGATCGTCCCGATGGTCCCGTTCAGGTCGAGGCTATCTTCCCCGACCGTCAGCTTGAGGTAGCGATGGCCGTCGTTTCCTTCGTAGACGCCGATCATCGCGGTCGGGATCTTCGTCCCTTCTTCCGAAGAAGGGTCGCTAGTCGTCGAGTCGGAAGCAGGCTCCGAGGAGGGGATGCTCGATTCTTCCGAGGAAGAAGAACCTTCTTCCACGGAGGAGGAAAGGGAAGAGCTCCCCGAGGTCGACGGCGAAGAGGAAGAGGAAAGCGTCTCGCCGCAGGAAGCGAGGCCGAGCAAAGCGGCCAGGGCCAAGACGGCTAGCGGTTGTTTTTTCATTGAGGTCCCCCTTTTAGGAATATCGCAACAATTTGAACATACCCGGGCGGGCCGCCATTTCAACAAAAATGTGCAAATGTTGCCTTAAAAAGCAAGAAGGCCGCCATTTGGCGGCCTTCCTCCTTCCAGCGCCTAAGCAAGCGGATAGAAGGGATAGTACTCGGTGTTCCTGATCGCGATGTCGATCATCGTGTCCTCGCCATGGGAAACGAAGCAGATGACGAAGGGCAATCCTTCCTTCCCGTAGCGCGTCGGAGTGCCTTGCCCGGCCTCAAAGCCGCATTCCTCGACGATGTATTCCTCGTAGCGATAAGCGTATTCGGCGGCCTCCTCGCTCCCGATCGGGGAGTAGTTGTTGAGGATGACGGCCTCGGTGATGGTCGTTCCGCCTTCGCTCCCGAAGAGCCAGTAGTCGTTGAGGACGGGGTCGTAGAGATAAGGAATCTCGTCGACGGCCTCGCCGATCCAGCTGACGGCCTTCAGCTTCTCGTAGAGTTCGGGGCAGCCTTCCGCCCAACTCGTCGGATTGGCAAAGCCTTCTTCGAGGGCGGAGAAGTCGATGTCGTCGGGGAGGCTCGCCCCGTAGACGATGTCGGCCCGCTCGCTATTGAAGCCCGGGACGTCATAGACGTAGCCGGTGATCCTGGCGCTATCCTCGTCATAGACGAAACGCAGGGAGGTTTCGTCCATGAACTCCCCGTTCGGCCCGAGGAAGAGCAGGTCCTTGTAGCCTTTGACGTAGGCTCGAGGGACGATGTAGCCATCCTCGTCGAAGGCCAAGGTGGAAGCCGAGATGCCTTGATAGCCGAGGAAATCGTCGACCGAGGTGTAGCTCGGATCGCTCTCGGCGAAGAGGACGGCTTTCCCCTCCTCGACGCGGAAGGGAGCGATGCCCTCCCCGTCGAAGTAGTGGCCGTCGTAGACCTGGGTCGGCCCGTCGAGGAGCTCGGTTCCGGTCATCGAGCGGAGGACGACGTTCCCGACGACGGTGAGTTCGTTGTAGTAGGACGGGTTCCCGGTCCGGTAGGCCGTGATCGAATAGCCGCCATCGGCCTTCAGGGCGGCGAGGGCCGTCTTGATCTTCTCCTCGCCCTCGTCTTTGTAGACGTCGACGTTCTCGATCGTCTCGGCGGGGCCGAAAGCGAGGTTCATTACATAGCGGTAGGTTCCGGTCCCGGTGAGGGTAACGTCGCGGGAAACGGCGGTAATGGCGACGAGGTTCCCGCTTTCGTCGACCGTGGCTTCCATGTCGATGACGAGCCCCATCCCGTCGACGGCTCCGGTCAGGCCCTTGACGAGCCTATCGTATTGGAGGCCGAAGTAGCGATAGGTCGTCTCATCGATTTTGAGGAAGGCTTTGTAGTCGAGGAGGTCGAGAAGGTCGGGGACCCACTCCTCGTAGCTAACCCCTTGCCCGAGGTCGACGAGGCGGTTTTCGGGGCTGAGGAACTGCTCGACGAGGGTTCCGTCGGAACTCGCGGCATAATAGGAGGTTTCCGGGCCGCCGACCGAGGAGTCGACGACCTTCGCCCGCTGGGCGGCGTAGTCATAGGAGAAAGTCGCCTTGGCCGGGTAGGAATCCGGGATCCCGTCAAGGTAAAGGGTGAGGTCGGCGGAATAGGTGACCTTCTCGCCCTTGAGGTAGAAGAGGTTCTCTTCCCCGAGGGACTCGGTCGGCATCTCATAGGTGGAAACGAAGGCGGCGACCTCCTCGTCGACGCTCGTGCCGACGTCGTAGATGACGCCCATCGTGCCTTCGATGGCCGGGGAGATGGAGCCGTCGCTATCGGTGTAATTTGGAATGAAGCCGACGTAGAGGCTATCGCCGTCGAGATTGAAGAGGACGCGCATCACGTAGTCGGTGTAGTTGCCGAGCCCGAACATGCTCGCGAAGATGAGGATGACGTTCTCGTCCTCGCTCAGGTAGTTGCCGCTTTGCTCGAAAAGGGCCTCGCTTCCCCACGCGACGTCGTCGCGCTTGAGGAGGGCCAGGTAATCGAGCTCGTCGGTCGAGGCATAGCCGGAAACTTCCCCCGTCAGGGTGTCGGTATAGGTCGCCGCGACGACGATCGAATACTCGCCCTCGGCCTTGTCGATGTCGTAAAGGAGCTTGCTCCCGTCTCCTTCGTAACTCGGAAGGGCGACCCGGGCCATCTCATCGGAAGGATAGGAAATGTATTCGGGGGTCATGATCGTCGGGTTGCTCACGAAGGCCGACCCGTCGGTAAAGGCGTAGGTGTAGTTGGTCCCCTCTTCGGCCTGATCGATGAAGTCGACAATGGCTTGCTTCTTGGCGTCGACATCCTCGGAAACGTCCGGGAGGGACGAAGAGGAGGGATCGGAAGAGGAAAGCGAGGAGTCCGGCTCGGAGGGCGAAGAAGAGGAACTCACGGCCGTCTCTTGGCATCCGGCAAGGAGGATGGAAGCGGCGGCAATAAGGAGGCAGGTCTTGTTTTTCATCATTGGCAATCAGTTAGGAAAGCCCCTTTCCTCGAGGATTTTCCCTTTGCGGGCGCAAATGTCAACAATATTTTGTCTTCGGGGACGGGGCCGGCCGGAAAGAGCCATGGCTATCCACTTTTTACATTTCCACCATATGTCCCGCTTCCGCTCGGAGAGCGTCAAAGAAAAAAGGCCCCAGCCGGGCTTCGCCTCGCATAACGACCAAAAGAAAAGCTTTTTGCGGCCTATTTCACCGGCTTCATGTGGAAACGCCCGTCGACGAGCTGGAGCTCGGTGACGTAGACGAAGGCGTGGGGATCGTTCTTCCGGACGATCTTGATGAGATGGTTGACCTCGTAGCTCGAGACGACCATCGTGACGTAGAAGACCGGCTTCCCGGAATAGGCGCCCGAAGCGTTGACGACCGTCGCCCCATGGGGCAACTGGGCCACGAGAAGGGACCCGAGCCCTTCCTTGGCCGTCGTGATCTCGACTTTGAGCTTCTTGTTCCGAAGATTGATCTTGTCGACGACGAGGCTCGAAGCGAAAAGGAAGAGCCCCGAGTAAAGGATCCGGGCGAAGGCAAGGAAAGTCGTCTCGCTCTGGAAGCCGGCATTGGCCGAGGTGAGGAGGGCGAAGAGGGTCATCGTCGTGCAGTTGAGCATCATGGCATACTTCCCGACGAGGGCCGATTTCCGGAGGGCGATGTAGTAGGCGATTATGTCGATGCCGCCGGTCGAGAAATCGAATTTGAAAGCCAAGGCCGAGGAAAGCCCGGTGAAGACCCCGCCGAAGAGGGCGCGGGCGAGCATGCCGCCGTTGTTGTTCACGAGCTTGAACACCTCGCCGAGGGCGGCGATGTTGGCCGGGGTGAGGAGGTGGAGGAAAAGGGAAGTCTCGGCAACGTTGATCAAAGTGAAGAGGGTGAATTTCTGCCCGACCCGGAGGAAGCCGAGGATGATGAGCGGAACGTTCACGACGAAATAGAGGATCGAGATGGCCGTCGAGGCATCGATGTCCTTCCAACCGCAGAGCTCGAAGAAGAGGACGATGACCTGGCCAACGCCGGAGACCCCGCCCGAAGCGAGGGCAAACGATTCGTGCTCGGCGAGGATAGCGGCCCCGGGATCCATGAAGCAATTGAAGCCGAAGGCGAAAACGAGGGCCGAAAGGGTCGATATGATCACAAGGAACCCATTGGAAAGGATCCCGCGGAGCCAAGGGTGGTCGTAGAGGAAGTTTTCTTCTTTTTCCTTCAGCCTTTCGAGGGGTTGCCGGGCCATAGACGAGAGAAGCATAGCATAGCCGAGACACTTTGCGCGCAAGGGAAAAGGGAAAAGTTCCTTTCGGCCTCCCCGAACCGGGCCGGCCCGAGGGAAAAGGGCTGGAAAATTCTTCCGAATGGGGGCCTTCGATTTTATTGTCACCATAGGTGGGTGGTGCTATGATTACTCCGCTTTTAAGAGGCATCCTTTCTTTTTGGAGGAATTTCGATGGTAATTCTAAAGTCAATCGGCGCCTTCTTCGTGAAGATTTGGCACTGGATCAAGGAGACGGCTTGGGTTCAGCCCCTTCTCATCGTCGGGGCCATCTTCGCCGTCATTTTCTCGATTCCTTATATCACCCAGTGGGTAGAAGGCTGGAGCGGAACCGGGGCCAACTCCTTCTATGAGGCCAACCTCCTTACCCTCGAGGGGCAGACCCTCTCCGGCGACGTCACCGAGGCCGACCGCTTCGCCAACGTCCTCGAGGAAAATGAGCAAAAAATCGCCGAAGGAAAATACGACGAAATCGACACCGAAACCTACGGCGAGAAATTCTTCTTCGTCGTCTGGCAGGAAGAGTGCCCGGCTTGCGAGACGGCCGAATCGGGCCTCCGCTACCTCAACGACAACTGGGGCCTCTACGACCTCATCCCGGCCACCGCTGGCGAGACCTTCCGGATGCACACCATCAACGCCAGCCAGGAGTCGGACAACGACGACGACAAGGAATATACCGACATGGGCACCGCCCCGTCGGCCTTCAACCGCTGGACCATCGCCCACGTCAACTTCTTCCAGCAGCTCAACACCGACTGGGATTGGAAGAACAGCAACTACAAGGTGAACGAGTCGATCGGCGACGACGATTACCTGAGCTTCTTCATCGACACCGACAGCGAGGATCCCACCACCGCCCTCGGCGCCTTCCCGGTCCCCTCGATCTGCCTCGTCGATTACACCGAAGCGGCCATCGAGCAGGGCGTCGCCGGCCTCCGGGAAGTCGTCTTCTCGGTCACCGGGGACACCGACCAGCAGCGGGCCTCCTTCCTCATGGACATGTGGAACCACACCGAGACCCCCTCGGCCAGCAATCCCTTCACCGATTACCGGAACTAAGCGAAAGGAATGTAGACCCCGCGGAAACGCGGGGTTTTCGTTTGTCCGGCCGCCGGCGGCCCTTTCCCTTTATAATAGGGGGCATGAAGCGCACTGAACTGTTCCCGCCCTTCCGCATCGGGATGGAAGAGGGCCGCCCAGGCCCCGACTTCGACCGCGAGAAAGGGATGGTCCTGACCGACGACATGGTCGTTGCCCTCTATGACGGAAACCGCCTGAAGGTCGTTTCCTTCTCCCCGGCCAATTGCCTCGACGGGGAACTCGAGAAATTCCTTTCCTACTTAAGCAAGGAAGAAATCCCCTTCGACCTCGCCAAAGCCTCCGCCTACATCGGCCCGGCTCCTTCTTTTTCCTCTTTCCCGATCGACGAGAAGACGGCTGCATCCTTCGTCGAGAAGGCCTTCGGCTCGGTCAAGGGAAGCGACGGGACCAAGCATTACCTCGACATGAAGGTCCTTGCCGTCCTGACGATGGAAAAAGCCGGGGTCGATCCCCGGCGCATCTTCATCTCGCCCCTTTCGGTCAATGAGGCCGAAGGCATCCTGACCGTCGACTTCGAAAGCGGGCTCCGCAACCTCTATCGGGTCGAGATCATCTAGGCTCGGCCGGGCCGTATTTCCTAAGCAAGGCTTCGTTCACCGCTTCCGGGACGAGGCTCGAGACGTCGACGTGGGAAGAAGCGAGTTCGTTGATCATCGAGCTCGAGATGAAGTTCTCTTCCTTCCTCGCCATGAAGAAGACCATGTCGATGTCCCCGGCCACGTATTCGTTGGCCGCGGCCAGCCCGAACTCGTACTCGAAGTCGCTTACGGCCCGAAGCCCCCGGATGAGGTGGCGGGCCCCGACCTTCCGCGAGTAATCGACGGTGAGGCCAGCATAACTATCGACCCGGACGCCCTTCAGCCCCTTCGTCGCTTCCTTCATGAGGCGCAGCCGCTCCTCGAAGGAGAAGGCGGCTTTTTTGTTGGGATTGACGGCCAAAAGGAGAATGACCTCGTCGAAAACCTGAAGCGAACGCTTGAGGACGTCGAGGTGGCCGTTGGTAATCGGGTCGAAGCTGCCGGGATAGACTGCTAGGCGCATGGGTTCCTCCAAAGTAGGCGGACGAAGGTTCGCCCGTAATTATAGGTTCTCTCCCGGCATCCTTCCAAATGGGGGAGAGCGTCGAGGCTTTCGCTTTCGACGACGAGGCACCCGCCTTCCTTAAGAAGGCCTTTGCTTAGAAGGGAAAGGGGGATTTCCCGGTAGGCCCGGAGTTCTTTGTAAGGAGGGTCGAGGAAGATCAACCCGTACGGAGCATGGCTTTCCTCAATGAAGCGGAAGGCATCGGAAGCGACGACATTGGCCTTTTCTTCCTTCAGGGCCGCCTTGTTCCGCTTGAGGACGGCGACGGCCGAAGGGGAAAGGTCGACCAAGTCGGCAGATGACGCCCCGCGGGAAAGGGCCTCGAAGCCGTAGGCGCCCGAGCCGGCGAAGAGATCGAGGGCCCTTTCGCCCTCGATATGGCCGCTTAGGGCCGAGAAAACGGCCTCCCGCACCCGGGACTTCGTCGGGACGGTGACCTCGGACGGGACCTCGATGAGCCGCGAACGGTATTTGCCCCCGATGATCTTAATCATCCTTCTGCCTCTCGAAGAAAAAGGACGGCAGGTCGTTGGGCAGGAAAAAGGCCCGGTCGATGGCCTCAAGGGCGTCCCGGTATTCCCTCAAGGCATCCTGATAGGCTTTCGAGACCGGCAAATCCATCAACCTTTTCTTCGCTTCGACGGCTTTTTGCGGGAGGTTTTCTTCTTTTCCTCCCTGATCGATCCTCAAAAGAAGGCGCGAAAGCTCCGCCTTGGCCCCTTGGGCTTCCTTGTCACTCAAGAAAGCCTCTTCGGCGGCAAGGTAGGCTTTCCGGCGGGGGTCGTTTCGGAGGGCGGCCCCTAACTCCTCGGCTGCTTTGATGAGACGCGCATCCATCGAGATTGCTCCGAGCGAATTATGCTACAATCCAAGCAAGTATGCTAAAGATCGTGTTAGACGGAACCCCCTCTTTGAGGGAAGCTTCCAAGGAAGTCGAGCTTCCTCTTTCCGACAAGGACCGGGAAACGATGAAGAAGATGCTCGACTATCTGGTCAAAAGCCAAGACCCGGCATTCCTCGAAAAGCATCCGAACGTCCGCTCGGGAGTCGGCCTGGCCGCGCCCCAGATCGGGATCAACCGGCGGATGCTCGTCGTCTACTTCCTCGACGACCCGGAGAACAACCACTACACCACCTACGCCCTGGCCAACCCGCGGATCGTCGCCAGCTCGATCAAGCGGGCCTATTTGCAAGGCGGGGAAGGCTGCCTTTCCGTCCCCAAGGGCCACGAAGGCTACGTCTACCGCCACTACAAGGTGACCGTCTCGGCCGTCGACGGGCTGACCGGGAACCCGGTCCTCATCAAGGAACGGGGCTACGGGGCCATCGTCCTCCAGCACGAGATCGACCATCTCGACGGCATCCTTTTCTACGACCGGATCGACAAAAAGGATCCCTTCAAGGAACTTCCGGGGGCCGTCGCCATATGAAAGCCACCCTCTTTCTTCTCCTCCCGGCCCTGCTCCTTGCTTCCTGCGGGGAAGGGGGTCTCCCTCCCGAACGGGAGGACTACGTCTCTTCCCTTTCCTTCCACGAGGGCTTCAAGGTCCTCCAATTGGCCGACCTCCATTGGGACAAAGGCACCCCGATCGAAGAGGAAAGGGCTTATCTAAGAAGCATCGTGGAGCGGGAAAGCCCCGACCTCCTCGTCTTGTCGGGCGATAACGTCCTCGGGGCCGACGCCTACGTGGCCGAAAAGCTTTACGAGACGATCGAAAGCTTGGAGGTCCCCTATGCCGTAACCTACGGGAACCACGATTACCAAGGAACCTATTCCCCCGACTTCATGGATCGCCTCGTCACCTCCGGGGACCATAGCCTCACCAAGATCGTCGACGACGACGTCCACGGGGCAACCAACTACGCCGTGGAGCTGACCGATGAGAACGGCTCTATCGCTTGGCGGATCAACCTCATCGACTCGGGCTCCCTCATCGTCGAATCCGGCTCCTACGTCTACGATTACGTCCGCGAGGACCAGACCGACCTCTACAAGGAACTCCAAAACGACGGTGCGCCCAACCTTCTCTTCTTCCATATCCCCCTCTACGAGTGGGCCTATGCCTACGACCAAAGCACCGAAGGGCTCCTCGGGGAAATCCACGAGCCTGCCACCTGGGAAAGCCGGAACGAGGACTTCGAAGGGGAAAAGGAGAGCTATCCTTTCTTCGCCGGGCAAGTCCATTCGACCCTTTTCGAAGCGGCCAAGGAACGCAACTGCAAGGGGATGTTCGTCGGCCACGACCATAGCAACGACTGGGTTTCCTCCTACGAAGGGGTGACCCTTGGCTACGGGGTCAAGACGGGCCGCGGCCTCTATTACGCAAACGACCCGGAGCAAGGCTGGCCCCGCGTCGGCTATGCCAGCTAGGTCCTAAGCGGCGACGGTTCCTACGAACTATCCCACGTCTTTTACGAAGAAGGAAAGCTCGAGGAGAACGGAAGGGAGAGCATCCATGTCGCTTGAGAAGATCTATCGCCTCTCCATGGCGCTTTTGTTCATTCCTCTCTCCTTCCTTTTCTACGGCTACGTCTATTTCCTCATCGGGGCTTTTAGCGAAATCCGGGTAATTTACCTGCAAATCCCCACTCTTTTGTCGTATTTGGGCTTCTTTGCCGCCTTCTACCTCGCCCTCATGTGGACCCGGCCCCGGGGCCGGCACCGCCTCGCCCTCGTCCGCTCCACCTTCATCGTCCCTCTTTCATCCGGAGGGCTTGCCCTCGTCCTTTATGCCGCCTACTTCGGAGCCGGCCTCCTCAATGACATCGCTCCCCACGGCATCGGCTATCCCTTCGACGGCCTCTTGATGGCTCTCTTCTCGGTCCTTCTTGGAGCCCTCGGGCTATCCTTCGAGAAGAAGATCGTCTCCTTGCCGCTTTCTGACGACGCCCGGGACCCGCAACCGGACTACCGCTACGCCATCCAAGTCATCTACTCCGTTCTCTACACCTTCCTTACGATGTTTTTCATAGCCGGGGTGTTCCACATGCCGAACTACGCCCGGATTACCCCCGATACCGCCTTCCCCCTGCTCGTCTCCCTCTTCCTCATCCTCTCCCTCTATGCTCCCCTTTTCCTCCTCATCCCGTCCTGGGAATACAAGAAAAGGAAGATCGCCGGCTACATCCACCTTGGGGTCAACGTCCTTCTCCTGGCCCTCACCATCGCAAGCTTCGTCCTTTATCCCAACGGCCTCGTCGAAGGCTATCCGGCCCTCGTCCCCCTCGAGCTCATGGGAAGCCTCTTCCTCTTCCCCTATGTCCTCCCTGCCCTCCTTTTCCTCAATTCGCTCGGCTATTTCCTTTTCTACGCGAAAGACCCCAACGAGAAGAGCTGGATCGTCCGCTGGGCTTTCCTGAGCCGCATCGACGACTGGTGGGAGAAGCACTTCCGAAAGGGAAAAGACAAATAATAAAGCGGTTTCACTTTCGGCCTTTCGCCTCTTTTTGCTATTATCTCTTCGAAAGAGAAGACGACATACCTCATTCGCCCACGTTAAGCATGCCCTTTAAGGAGGTTTCATGGCGAGAATCGATTCACCCGTAAACATCTTTGCCCTTGGGGGCCTTTCCGAAGTCGGGAAGAACATGTACTGCTTTGAGACGGACCGCAACCTCATCATCGTCGATGCCGGGGTCCGCTTCCCGGAAGCCAACCTGCCCGGGGTTGACTACGTCATCCCCGACTACTCCTATCTCAAGGCCAACCGCGGCAAGATCCGCGCCCTGTTCATCACCCACGGCCACGAAGACCACATCGGGGGCATCCCCTTCCTCCTCCGGACCGTCAACGTCCCGGTCATCTACGCCCCGCGGCTGGCCGCCGCCCTCATCCGCCACAAGATCGAGGACGCCCGGATCAAGGAGAAGGTCAACATCGTCGAGTACGACAGCGACACCGTCGTCGACATTGCCGGCGACTTCAAGGTGTCCTTCTTCCGGGTTACCCACTCGATACCCGATGCCTTTGGCATCTGCATCGATACCAAACACGGGCGGATCATCGAGACCGGGGACTTCAAGATCGACCTCACCCCGGTCGGCCCCCAGTTCGAGCTCTCCAAGCTCTCACGCCTCGGAAGCGAAGGCGTCGACCTCCTGATGGCCGATTCGACCAACGCCGAAATCGAGGGCTATACCCCCTCGGAAACGAGCGTCCGCCAAGGGGTCGAGGACATCTTCGAGAAGGCCCTCGGCCGCATCATCGTCTCGACCTTCTCGAGCAACATCAACCGCATCCAGCAGGTCGTCGAGGTGGCCGTCGAGCACGGAAGGAAGATCTGCATCCTCGGCCGGAGCATGGAAAACGTCGTCTCCATCGCCCGGAAGTACGGCTACATCAAGATTCCCGACGCTTCGATCGTCGAAGATAGCGCCGTCCGGAACCTTCGCCCCCGCGAAGTGTGCATCCTCTGCACCGGGAGCCAAGGCGAGGAAATGGCTGCCCTCTCCCGGATTGCCCGCGGGGAGCACCGGAACATCCATATCGTCCCGGGCGATACAATCGTTTTCTCCTCGAACCCGATTCCGGGCAACAACGCGGTCATCGACCGCCTCGTCAATAGCCTCGTCAAACTTGGGGCCGACGTGAAGCTCAACTCGATGAGCTTCTCCCTCCACTCCTCCGGCCACCCGAGCAAGCAAGAGCTCCGCCTCATGCTCCGCTTGGCGGCCCCCTCGCACTTCATGCCGGTCCACGGCGAGTACCGGATGCTCAAAATCCACGGGGAAATCGGCCACCAGGTCGGGATCCCGGAAAGCAATATCTACGTCCTCGACAACGGCGACATCCTCACCCTCAAAGACCACGAGGTCAAGCGCCGGGGCCACATCCCGGCCGGCGACGTCTACATCGACGGGAACGACCTCGACGGCCTTTCCTCGGCCGTCATGCGGGACCGCGACGAGATGAACCGGGAAGGTCTCGTGGCCGTCCTTTTGACCATCGACAGCCGGGAAAGCAAGATCATTGTCCCGCCGATCGTCTATTTCCGGGGCTTCGCTTCCTTTTCCGACACCCACGTCGTCCGCCACTGCCAGATGCACGCCTTCGAGGCCGTAAGCGAGGTCATGAAGGGCCGGGTTACCTTCGCCGAGATCAAGACGGCGGTCCGCCAAGCCGTCTCTTCCTACGTTTACCGGAAGACCCAGCGGACCCCGATGATCGTCCCTCTCATCATGGACGTTACCCGGGAGCGGGCCTAGATGCTGATTCTGGCCTCCTCGAGCCCGAGGCGAAAGGAAATCCTCGCCAAAACGGGCATCGAATTCACCGTTTTCTCGCCGTTGGTCGATGAACGGCTCCTCGACGGGACCCTTCCTCCAAGCGACCTCGCGAAGGAAGAGGCCCGTCTTAAATGCTATGCCGTGAAGTCCCGCTTCCCCGATGCCGAGGTCCTCGCGGCCGACACGGTCGTCGTCCTCGAGGGAAAAGCCCTCGGAAAGCCCCTGACCGCCGAAAGGGCCGTCGCGATGCTCATGGAGCAAAGCGGGAAGCGGGAAAAGGTCCTTACGGCCTACCACTATCTCGGCCGGGGGAAGGAAATCGCCCGGACCGTCGTCTCGACCGTCGTCTTCCGCCCCTTCGGAGAAGAGGAAGCCCGGGCCTACGTCGAAAGGAAAAAGCCCCTCGACAAGGCGGGAGGCTACGGGATTCAGGACGACTCGGGGCTCATCGAGCGGCTCGAGGGAAGCTATTACAACGTGATGGGGCTCCCTCTCGAGGACCTACTTCGCCACGTCTTCCCCGAAAAGCAGTGAATAGACGTCCTTGGCGTTCTTGGCGACGAGCGTAAGCTGGTCGCTTTTTTCGATAAAGCCGGTGATTCCGGTCTTCTTGAGGGCTTCGCGGTCGATCTTTCCCTGATCGACGAGGACGAGGACGATGCGGCTACCAACCAGGCGGTGGGAAACGATGTTATCTTCCCCGCCGAGGGAGGCGAGGTAGTCGCCCCGGGGAGCGACCTTTTCCTTCTCGCTTCCTAATGACCTCCGCTTCCGGAAGGCAAAGTAATCGACGAGGTAGACAGCCCCGACAAGAAGAACGAGGGCAAGAAGAACGATCCAATAGAGGTTGGAGAGAAGGAAATCGCGTTCAAGGAAGAGCATGGCTCGCATATAATAACATCCAGCGAGGTCACTTGAATGAGCAACGCAATCGAAATCGAGGCCAAGGCTCTCGTCGGGCCGGCCGACTATGAAAAGCTCCGGTCCCTTTACAGGGATTACCCGAGCTACACCCAAACCAACTACTATGTCGACGACGACGATTTCCTCCTTCGTAAGGAAGGATTTGCCCTCCGGGTCCGGGAAAAAGAAGGTCTCTATGAGATGACCTTGAAGACCCCGCTCAGCCAAGGCCTCCTCGAGAAAAACTGCGCCTGGAGCAAGGCCACCTTCGAAGCCTTTGAGAAAAACGGCGTCTTCCCCGACGGGGACATCAAGCGCTTCCTCACGATGCTCGACATCGACGTGAGCACCCTCCGCATCAAGACGAGCCTCACGACCTGCCGGGTCGACGTCCCCTACCTGAGCGGCAAGCTCTCGATCGACAAAAACGACTATAGCGGCAAGACCGATTACGAAGTCGAGCTCGAGTTCAACAACCTCCGGGATGCCGAAAGCAACCTCAAGGAGCTTCTCGAGAAAAACGGCATCGCCTACGTCCCGAACAAGAAGACCAAAGTGGCCCGGGCATTGGACGAAATCAAGGGCTGATTACGTCATTGTAGTCCTCGGAGCGGCGTTTGTCCGCTCCTTTTCGTTAGTTACCGCTTAAAGCAAAGTCAATGAGAAATTAAGGCTTTTGCTAATTTTTTAGTCAGGTAGAATAGAGGGGTAATAGTGAAAGGAGAAAATGATGAATCGTAAGATCATCCTATTACCGCTAGTCCTCAGCGCCCTTGTTTTGGCTGGGTGCGGAGAGACCGGCACGTCCTCCACGTCGTCGAGCGAAGAGACTCCGACCAGCTCCGAGACTACCTCTTCGAGCGAAGCAACCACCACCAGCTCCCCAACTAGCGAGACGAGCGAAGATTCCACTACCTCCGAGCCGACCGTCGAAATCACGCC
Organism: uncultured Bacillota bacterium; assembly: GCA_949298295.1. Lineage (GTDB taxonomy): Bacteria > Bacillota_I > Bacilli_A > RFN20 > CAG-826 > UBA4951. Next base: position 14,154 of record CASFWS010000006.1, read on the forward strand.
CATCAGCGACATCGTAGAGTCGGAAGCGGCTGTTACTACCCGCGGGCAAGTCGTTGCCAAGTCTACCCAGGCTGTCATCATTCACGATGGGACGGCGGGCCTCTATATTTTTGGAAGAGACTATCCGGGAACCGTGAACGTCGGCGATTACGTCGAAGCCGTCGGAAGCACTTCCTCCTACAACGGCCTTCTCCAGATGGCATGGAACGGAACCGTCGCTGCCACGATTACCAAAGTTAGCGGCGAGATCGAAGGAACGATCCCGGCCCCGACGGCCCTCACCGCCGAAATCGCTAACGGCTGGACGACGAACACCCTCACTCAGGAAGATGTCAAGGCTTATTCCTGGCGTGCAACCGCCGGGACCGCTGGCAAGTACACGACGCTCAACATCGACGGGTGCGAAGCTGACATCGAGCCCATTTACCATGACTTCGATGCGATTCCGCTCGAGACAGGCAAGACCTACGACGTCACCGCCTATTTCATTGGTTATTACAAATACGTAAGCGTCCTCGTTACTGCTGCCGAAGAAGTGGCGGGAGAACCCGATCCCGAACCCGAACCGCTTCCGACCCCCGTCGACACGACCATCGCGGAAGCTCTTACGGGCGAGCTCAGCAAGACGACCCTCTACCGGGTTACGGGCGTCATTGAAGAGATGAAGGGGGACCAGTACGGCAACGCGATGCTCGCCGACCCCGAGACCGGCGACTACATCACCATTTACGGCAACACCACGACCATGAGCGCCTTTTCTGTCAGCAACGGCGAAGTGTCCTATTCGAATCCCAAGGACGCCTTGACCACCCTGACGGACATCAATGAGGGCGACGAAATCACCGTCCTCTGCGTCTATGACTACTTCGCGGGCTCCTCGACCCACGAACTCCTCTGCGTCACCACTGATCACGCCCCTTACGAAGGCACGGTCGACATCAAACTCCCGGCCGCGCTCGAGAATGGATCGGTGACGGCGAGCAAGACGGAAGCCGCCTGGGGCGAGGAAATCACCCTGACGGTTACGCCTGACGAGAACTATGGCGTCGACTCGATCAAGGTCGACCATGGCTATGCTTCCGAAACTCTTACTGAAGCCCCCTACACCTTCACTGCTCGCTCGATCAACGAAGTGACCGTCGAGCTCAGGGATACCAGCGTCACCGTTAATGAGTTCACCATTACGGTCGATAGTTTCAGCGGCGTATCCGGCTACGGCAACTACACCGGCTCGATCAATGTCAATGGAACCATCGTTTCTCTTGCTGCCAACCAAATCATGTATGGATCCGGTGCCAACGACGGAGCCATCCAGATGCGCAACGAAGACAACAACCCCTCCTACCTTTACAACACCTCGGCTCTGCCGGCGGCTATCGCTTCGATCGAGGTTACATTTATGAGCGAAATGACCAGGGACGGTCAATTCGGCATCTCGGTTGGAACTTCGGCGTTGGCCAACCCGCCTGAATCAATCAGCTGGACCGGCATGACCTATACCTACACCCCGACGGTGAACGATGCCACTTACTTCACCATCGGCCATTCGGAGACCGGCACCAACGCGATGTATATCGCTTCCATCGTCATCACGATGGTCGCTGCCTAACTTCGATAATCGAAGAAAACAGCGAGGGCGCAAGCCCTCGCTTTTCTATTAACGATTGTATCTACAACTCTTCTAAATGTATGGCCTAACGCTCTTTCTTCCCGTCGATTCGGTCGCAACTCGCATCACACGTCCCGAAGGTCGGGCATTCCCCGGAATTGCAATACATCTCGGCCAGGCGCCGGGCCCGGGGAATGAAAGTCCTGATTTCCTCTTCGTTGTAGCCGACTTGGACCCGCCGATCGTCAACGATGATGGGGCGGCGGAGAATCGAGGGATGCTCCTGGATGAAGGAGATGAGCTCGCTGATCTTCATCGAGTCGAAATCGATGTTCTGCTCGCTTACGATCTTGCTGCGCGGGGAAATGATGTCGTCGGTCCCGTCGATGCACTTGGTGATGATGTCCTTGAGCTCTTCGCGGCTGAGAGGCGAGGCGAAAATGTCCTTGCCCTCATAGGGGATCTTTTGCTCTTCGAACCATTTCTTTACCTTCCGGCACGAGGAACAGGATGGAGAATAGTAAATCTTGATCATAGCCACCGCTATTTTAACCTTCTCTCCCCTCCAAGGGGAGGCACATTCTTCGAAGGGCCGTATGTGTGCTAGAATGGCGCGGAAAAGGACAAGGACATGGAACGCATTCTTTCAGCAATCAAGCCGACCGGCAAACTGACCCTCGGCAACTATATCGGGGCCCTCTCCCACTTCAAGGATTTCGAAGACCGGGGCGAGAGCTTCATCTTCATCGCCGACCTCCATGCCCTTACCCTGCCAATCGAGCCGGAAGAGCTCCGGAACAACTCCCGGGACATCGCCGCTTTCTATCTGGCCTCCGGCCTCGACCCCGAAAAGACGACGATTTTCCTCCAATCGAGCGTCTCGGCCCACGCCGAGCTGAACGCCATCGTCCAGAATTACCTCTACATGGGCGAGCTGAAGCGGATGACCCAGTTCAAGGACAAATGCTCGAAGATGGCCGATACGGCCATCGGCCTCGGCATCTTCGCCTATCCGGTCCTCATGGCCGCCGACATTCTTCTATATGAGGCGAGCGAGGTTCCCGTCGGGGAGGACCAGGCCCAGCACGTCGAGCTTTGCCGCGACCTCGTCCGCCGCTTCAACCACCGCTATGGCGAGGTGTTGCAGCTCCCGAAAGCCGTCGTCCCGAAAGTCGGGGCCCGGATCATGTCGCTTACCGATCCGACCAAAAAGATGAGCAAATCCGACCCCAAAGGCGACATTTTCCTCCTCGACGACCCCCGGGCCATGCGGAAGAAGATCATGGGGGCGAAGACCGACATGGGCCCGACCGTCACCCTCGACCCCATCCAGAAGCCCGGCATCGCGAACCTTCTTACCATCTATGCTTCCCTCGACCGGATTCCCCTCGAGGAGGCCGCCCACCGCTTCGATGGCTGCCGCTACGGGGACTTCAAGAAAGCCGTGGCCGACAAACTCGACGAGGTCATGATCCCCTTCAAGGCCCGTTACCAGGAAATCGTCGATAGCGGTTCCTACCTCGACGTCCTCCGCGATGGGGCTAGGAAGGCCCGAGCCGTGGCCGAGAAGACCCTCCGCAAAGTCCAGCAAGCCGTCGGTCTCCTTACCCTTTGATGAGCCAAGCCTATCTTATTGCCATCGACTGCGACGGAACCCTCGTCGGGGACGACTACGTTCTCCACGATCGGACCGTTTCCGTTTTGCGTTCCCTCTTGAAGAAGGGGCACTACGTCATCCTCGCCAGCGGCCGCCCCTACCGCTCCTTAGAAGTTTTCGTTAAGGCCATCGGCCTTGAAAGGATGCCGATCATCACCTACAACGGCGCCCACGCCTTCATGCCTTCCGACGACTCCCTTAACTACCTTCGGGCCTTTGACCTCCAAGCAACCGCCGATATCGCTACCCGCCTCCTTCCCGAAGTCGATTCCCTCCTCATCGACGACGCGAAGCGGATTTACCTCAAAGAGGAAGACCTTTTCCTCGACCATTTCTTCCCCTACCGGGAGATGCCCTATGTCCTCGACGCACAAAGGCCGCGGCTTTTCGCTCCGCCCTACGTCATCGTCTTCAAACGGAAGAAGGCCGTCGACGAGCCTTACCGCTCAATCATCGAAGCCCACCCAGGCCTCCGTTACCGCCCCTGGCGCGATTCTCTTTATGCTGAGGCCTATCAAGAAGGAAGCGACAAGGGAAGCGCCCTGAAGGCCGTCATGGCCTATCTAGGCATCGATTCCTCGCGCGTCGTCGCCATCGGGGATTCCGATAACGACCTCCCGATGCTTCAAGTGGCCGGACATCCCTACCGGATGCCGGAAACCCGTCAGGAAGCCCTGAGTGGCTTCAAGGCCGCTCCCGATACGGCCAAAAAGGAAGGAGTCGCCAAGCTCCTGGAATCGCTGCCTTTCTTGAAGTAAGCGAAAAACGCATGCAAAAAGCCCCTCGATTGCTCGAAAGGGGCTTTTTCCTTGCTTATAGTCCGATGGCTTTCCTGAAATCCTCGACGGTGGCTTTGGCCTTTTCCTTCAGCCCTTCGCCGCTTTCCCCGACGGCCTCGACATAGAACTTGCTCTTCGGCTCGGTCCCCGAGGGACGGAGGGCAATCCAGGAGGTGTCTTCGAGATGAAGCTTGATAAGAGGCGTCCGGTCGAGCTCGAGCGGGGTCTTTTCCCC